>NZ_JAYGHM010000075.1:0-38698 GCF_034931125.1 Rivularia sp. UHCC 0363
TTTACCCGATATTAAAGCCACTGCGTCATTTTATGGTGGTGGAATCACCTCTTCTAGCTATGGAGAAGAGATACCAACACTGAATCGGACGAAGGAAATAAAAGGTACTATTTATACTTTTTTTGCTACGAAAGATATATTTGTTTCCCAAGAAGAGAATCAAAAAGTCGAAGCAGAATTACAGAAACATCAAATTAAGCATCGGGTATTTCGATATGATGCAATACACGGCTTTTTTGGCGGATTTTTTGTTGATAAATACCCATTTTTCGCTAAAAGTCCAAATTTAAATCAAGAAGCTGCTACTGATGCTTGGCTACAGGTTCTCGAACTTTTTCAAAATCATCTTTAAAATCGATTATGGAAGTTTCTAAGGGTTCTCACAAACTAAGTTTTCAAACTAGAAAACCCCAATATTCCCGTCGCGACGATAGGAGATGCTGCGATCAAAGATGGTGGTGTAATTGTCGTCAACGTTGAAGCTTCGATTGCTGCTGAGAATGTGGGAATTTTATTAGGAGATATATTGATCGGTTTTGATGGTAGAGAATTAGCTGATATTAATGATATCGTGTCATTGCTTAACGATAAGATTATTTATAGGAAAAAAGGCTAAGTCGCGATCGCAGTCAATCTTTTAGAAAAAAGAGGATTGACAATTTGTGATGCAATTAAAGCCATGAGAATATGATTAATTATTTCCAATCATCAGCCAGCCATCATCCCTCCATCGGCTAATATTGATGTCCCTGTAATATACCTTGATTCATCAGATGCTAAAAAGAGAGCAACTTCGGCAATTTCTTCAGGTGTAGCAATTCTTTTCAAACTATCTATAATCGACTTAGCCCGTTCTATTGCTTCTGGTGTTCCACCTGTGGCATTTCTAAACATAGGTGTATCTGTAATTCCCGGTGCAAGTAGGTTAACTCGAATTCCTTTTTCACCATAATCCATCGCTGCGGCTCTAGCAATTCCCATTAAAGCATTTTTACTTGCTGCATAAGCGCTACCTCCTGGACGAGTGGAAACTTGGTGCATTGAAGAAGTTATGACAATGCTACCTCCACCAGTTTTTAACATATGGGGAATTTGGTATTTCATTGCTAAGAAAACTCCACGAGTATTCGTATTAAACATATTATCCCATTCTTCAATTTCGATTTCGTGAAGATTACGAAACATAACTGTACCTGCATTGTTGAATGCAATATCTAAACGTTTGTATTTATTAACAATGCTATCAATAAATATTTTCAATTCATCTGCTTTTATCACATCTGCTTTTATATAAGTTGCTTCACCTCCTTGATTTTTAATATCTTCTTGAACTTGTTGACCGAGATTTTCTCGACGACCGCAAAAACCCACTTTTGCTCCTTCTTTAGCAAATGCAAATGCTGCGGCTTTACCAATACCTGATGTTGCTCCGGTGATGATGACAACTTTATCTTCAAATCTTTTTCGATTGGTTTGTGAATCATCTGATTTTTTCTGACTAGCAACACTAGTAATAACGGATGCAGAAACTGTTTTACTCACAAAATCTCTTCTATTCATAATTTTTTATCCGAAGGTAAATTAAAGTGATAAATAAAAAAATGCTTGGGAATTTCCGTTTCTTTTCCCTTAAGAATACGATGACGGATACGCGATTCTGTCACCCAAGCTTGATTTTTTGAAAGAGTTAAATTAACAGGTGATATAATTTGCGATGCTATTTCTTTAACTTCTTTAATATTACTTATAGGTGAATTCATGTCAATCTGTAAAAGACGACCATTACCACTTTGAATTGCACCTTCGGTAATTATTAATTGACGATTGAGGGTAAATTGTATTCCATCTGGATTTTCAATTGTGCGTGATAAAGCGATTTCTTCTACCTTCGGTTTAGCAGATTGTTGAGGTGTAACTCGAAATAGTTTTCCTTGGGAAAAATGTCCAACAATAATTACACCATTTTCATGACGAGCAATGCCTGCTAAACCAACCTGTCCAGCTTCTGCTGCAAATTTCTCATCTTTCACCCATACTTGTAATTGATTTTTAACATTGGCAAGATAGTAGATTCTACTACGCCAACTATCTGTAATATACACCCCTCCCTTTTCGTCAAGGGCAATGTCGTTAGCAAATCCTCCATCTGGCATTACAATTACACGTATAACTTGACCAGAATTGATATCAATGGCAAATATTCGATGACTGCGACGAGTCACTTTACCATCACTTCCACGCACTCCCAAGAAATCTGAGGATGTTCCCCAGAGAATACCTCGCTCTTGATCAATTCGCAGAGTATTGGCTGCAAACACTTGATTATTTCCAGGGAAAAATGTCTCTACTGATCTCCCCGGTTCGATTCGCAATATTTGTCCACTCGTAATCGAGCCAACATATAGAGTTCCATCCCTAGCTTGAGTAATTCCATTTGGGTACTGAAAATTAGCAGGTAATTCTATTGTTGCGACTTCCCTGACTTCCCTATTTTCTTGTGTATGGGAATTAGTCTGTTGACTTAGTGAAGTGGATGAATTAATATTTGCTAAATTTATATTTGTATTACAAACCTGAACTATTCCTAACATAAATACTATCGTAGTAGAAGCGAAAAGTAATATTTTAAACATTATTAAATGTACTAGTACAGTACGGCGTAAATAAACCAAGTATTAAGCAGCTAAGACTTTGCCCTTATATGTCCATTTAAAAGGTTTAGCCATTGTTGCGTTAAAGTAGTCAATAAATTCAAGAATTCGGGTTTTGAGGTCATACTGGCTTTTAAAGCTAGCTCGCTTCAATAACTTACGAACCAAAATGCTGAACCAAATTTCAATTTGGTTTAGCCAGGAAGAATGTTTGGGTGTATAGTGGAAAACAATTTGATGCGTTGGGTCACTCAAAAAATCTGCACGGGATTTCATGGACTTGAGGATACCACTTTTCCCTTTAATACCTAAGTCAATATCCAAACCTTCTTTTTGTGCAACAAAACGAACCAGTGACTTGGACTGGTGAGTATTGAGGCAATCCATAATTAGATGCCACTTTTTAGCATGGCGATCGCCTTCAATAACTTGACGGATATTAATGAGAAAATCTGATTCAGTTCTAGAATCACCACAATTGGGTTCAATAACCTTACCGGTAGCAACATCGAAATTAGCAATTAAGGTCTGTGTACCATGACGGACATATTCAAACTCCTTTCTTTCAACTTTACCTGGTCGCATTGGTAAATCTTTCTCTAAACGCTCAACAGCTTGAATACCAGTCCGGAACATCAATCGATATTGTACGTTCCCCCATCGAATGACGTTCAATTGCATTTAAATATAAACCAGTAATGTCTTCAACTTTTGCGTCAAATTCTTCATCTACAGGGGGGGTTAACCAGTAGCGACAAGGCGTGGGGTTTAAGCTCTGCTTCTTCTAACAGTCTTCCAACATGGCGGACAGATATGCTTTTAATAATCTCCTGTTTTATAATCTCATCAGCGAGTTCCTTTGCTGTCCAATGACTGATTAGTCGTCCATAATCTTCAGGTGGTGAGCAAGCAAGAGCGAATAGTTCGATGACTTGTTCCATCGTAAATTTTACTGGTGTACCAGTACGCTCCAGATCTTTTAACCTTTGAAAAATGGACAATTCTTTATCGTTAGTTTCTAACCATCGTTTTCGCCATAAACGAGCCATGTCTAGGCTAATATCCAGTGTCCTAGCGATTTCACCATTGTTTTGTCCCTTGTCAGCTAGAATAATTATTTTTGCTCGCAATACTATTTGTTGCGGCGTATTGTGTTGGTTAACCAACTGTTGAAGTTTTAGGCGATCGCAATCGTTTAATTTTAATTCTTTTGGAGTTAGTCGTGCCACACCCTGATTCCTTGCAAGTTTCCTAAACTACTTTTTCTCTACTTACATTAGTATCCCATAATAATGCTTGGTTTATTTACGCCGTGTTGTACTAGTTATGTCAGTTCTGAAAAATTACTTCAACTTGTCATCAGATATTTTCTCTAAATAAGCTTTCCAAAAAATGCAATTTTTATCGCTCTCACCCGTGAATTCTAAGTGTTTATAATGTTTAATTTTTAACTCTATTATCCGGAGATTCTCAGTTAAATCTTGGATACTTTTTTGAACGTGATCGCGATGTGCTTCTAATAGCAAACGTCGCTCTTGGACATTAGCTGGTTGGTGACGAACTAATTCAGCAAAAAGATGAATTTGCTGAATTGACATCCCGGAGCTTCTCAAGCGGATCAAAAATTCCAGCCAAACCACATCTTCGGACGAATAACAACGATGACCGTTACTCGCTCGTTGAATTGGAGCCAAAAGTCCAGCTTTTTCGTAATAGCGTACAGCGTGAACGCTTAAACCAGTGGCTTTGGCTACTTGTTGGATGGTTAACTTATTTGCCATACACCTACCTTACAACTTCGAGTGCGCTCTAAGTCAACCCCAAATATACTTTAAAAAGTAAAAAAAACTTATAGTCAATAGGATTTAGGCACTATATAAAAGAACCATCTTATGCATTAACGTAAATAGTTTGTTTCAGGTTTTTGGATGTCGCTTAAAAAAGGTAATGGAGCAGGTGCAATATCTCATTCGACAAAAACATTATTCATATCAAACAGAGAAGACAAAATCACTAACAACCGCGCTGCACTGAAACTACCAAGACAATCGGCTATGTTGCGAAAGTTACCTAACTTCGGTGAGCGCGATCATTGTATAAGCTCTTTTGTGTATGAGACGTTACTTAGCAGATACCCGTGCAATGATCATATTTTCTATAGTCTGCGGGGCTTTTATAGAAATCGTCATCGCTGGGCTGTCGTTCGACCAATCAATGAGAATCCGTCTTTCTGCTATACCCGTTATACTCTTTGCTGGCGACCCTACGGAAGTTACCGAGATTGGTTATTTAAGCTCGCAGATGGAGAGATTCCCCGATAATTAAAAGCGATTGCTATAGATACCGGAAGCTAATTTCTGATCGCGATACGCCTTGCGTCAAGCTTCGTTTATCGCGTACCGCATGAGCTAAGAAGAATTTCTACTTCCAATTGTTCAATATGTTCCTTTAACCATTCAGAAAACAAATTATTAAGAATTTTTGAACGTAATATCTCATTCAACTCCGGCTGAATAATTTCTTCTACAAAAATTAAATTTACTCCCTCAGATGTGATAATTGGTTTGAGAACTTGGGGTGGGGTAGCTGCAAATACAGCGGCTGATATTTCTGGCTTTAAATCTGTGCGATTAAGTATTCCTTTATATCCACCAGTACGACGTAGCAATGTATCTTGAATATATTGTTGGGCAAGTTGCGGAAAAGTCATTTCACCTTCAGCAAGTGCATAAAACAGTTCCATTGCTAAATCTTCGTCATCCAACACTACTTCATACATAACTACTTGGGTATAATCCAATTGATTTTCTACAAAAACAGCTTCAACTTTTTGGTCAAATAAATATTCTGTTAACTTTGAAGAAATGACAGTAATATAAACCAATTCTTCAAAATCATCTAAAGAAAGACTATGCTTTTGTAACCATGCCCAAGTTGCATCAGCGCTTTTGAGTTGGCTCATTAACCGCAAACTGTCTGCTGTTTGCTGAAGTTCTTCTGGCTCTGCTGTAATACCTGCTTCTTGTGCTGTATTAATGATAATTTTACGAGTGAGAATGTTCTCGACTACAGTAGGAATTTGGCAGGAAAGTTTGATTTGATGAATAATTTCTTCTGGGTTAATCGTGTAAACTGATGTCATATAAAAACTCCTTCATTGATAAATTTTAGGTTGTACAAGTACTAGAGTTCCAAACCGCCTTTTTGCAATTTCTTAAATGGATCTAATACAAAGTCAATAACCCGGCGTTGCCGAACAACTACCTCAGCAGTTGCTGTTTGACCTGGTGTTAAAGTAATAGGTTTATTTCCACTTTGGATATAAGTCTGTTCCAGGGCAATTTCTAATTCAAAAATTTCTACTTTACCTTGAGCAGTTTCTACAACTTTAGAGTCTGGTGAAATCCAACGCAGTTTGCCTTCCACTAATCCATAATCTTGGAAAGGATAAGCATCAAATTTAAGTTTGACTGGCATTCCTAAACGTAAAAAACCACTTTCTTGACTGGGCATTTCTGCTCTAAATATGAGGGGCGCTCCTTGAGGTGCAATTTGAGTAATCATTTGCCCTGGTTGTACAACTGTTCCGGCGTTATCAATAGATAATTGAAAAATTGTCCCATCAATTGGAGCGCGAAGAGTTTGCTGTTTTAATTGAAATTGTAAAGACTCAATTTGTTTTTTGGTTTGGCTAATTTCTGATTGTACATCTACAATTTGAGACTGAAGCTCTTTGACTTGTTTTTGACTTTCTAATAATGCTAGTTCACCTGTACGTTTGATGCGTTGATTTGCACTTTCTTGTTTTGCTAATTCTGTAGTAGCCTCTTGGATATTTGACTGAGCTTGTTCTAAAAGTCCTTGGCGTTCAAACATGGCACCTTCTATCTCTTCTAATTTGCTCTTAGAAATAGCGCCGTTTTGTAAAAGATATCGATAACGTTGTACCTCATTTTTAGCTAGTTTGAGACGACCTTTTTCTAAGTCATATACTTGTTTATTAGAACTAAGTCGTTGCCGAATTTGGTCAATTTGAGCAAGCTGCTCGGCATAAGAGGCTTGGTTTTGTGATTGTTGGGTATTTAAAGATATTTTCAACTGGTTCTTTAATAATTGCAGTTGATTGATTCGATTGTATTGACCTTCAAGTTTTGCTTGAGCCTGTTGCAGTTCAGTGCGAGTTAATTCGGATTCTAACTCCAACAGAATTTGTCCCGAACGTACAGTTTGACCTTCTTTTACCTTGATGGCTGCAACTTTTCCGGTAACAGGAGCATCTAATCTGTGGGTTTTACCTTGAGGCTCAAGCCGCCCTCTAGCGCTACCTGTCTCATCAACCTTGGATAGCATAGACCAAGGCAAAATTATCCCGGCACATACTACCAGAAAATATAGCAATCCGCGTGTCCATACTTGTGGAAATGTATCAATTAATTCTTTGGTTAAGGAAGACCATTCTTGACTTAAAGGTGTAGAAGACTGTTGTGATGATGGTTTTTGAGTGGAGTTATTTAAGTCCAGTTGACTAGTAGGGTATTGACCGTTCTGACTGAACTTTTCTGGTGTCACAAATTGATTTGGCATAGTTTTAGTAATTAGTTAATAGTTGTTAATTATCTGTGTTGCATTACTAACCAACACCTACAGTAATTTGCTGTTGATTGAGGTAGAAGTAATTACCGCGCTTAGCCATTAATTCATCGTGGGTTCCACTTTCAACTATTACACCCCTATCTAGTACCAAAATTTTGTCAGCATTGCGTACTGTTGACAAGCGATGTGCAATTACTAACGTTGTCCTATGTTGAAGTATTTTGTTAAAGTTAGCCTGAATGATGCGTTCGGATTCAGCGTCAAGGCTGCTGGTGGCTTCATCTAAAATTAGCAACCGGGGATTTCCTAAAAGAGCGCGGGCGATCGCCAAGCGTTGTCTTTGTCCACCGGACAGCATTCCTCCTCCTTCACCAATTTGGGTTTCGTAACCCATCGGCAATTCTTTAATAAATTCATGCGCTCCTGCTTGTTGAGCAGCTTCTATCACTTCTGCTAAAGTTGCTTCAGGATGACCTAAACTAATGTTCTCGCGAATCGTACCGCCAAAAAGAAAGGTATCTTGGTCAACGACACCAATTTGAGAACGCAGCGATTGCAGTGAAAGGCTGGTAATATCGTAGCCATCAATCAAAATTTTCCCTTCTGTGGGAGGATATAATCCCAATACCAACTTGGAAATAGTCGTCTTTCCCGAACCACTACGCCCTACAAGTGCTATCATTTGCCCTGGTTGCACTTCAAAACTGATATTTTCCAAAGTATTAACATCACTTTCTGGTTTATAGCGAAAAGTAACTTTATCAAAGCGAATATGACCGCGAATTACTGGTAAGGATTGACGAGCCACTGTTTGCAAGTCTTCTTCTGGTTCCGCATCAACTACATCATTGATCCGCTCAACCGCAATCAGCACTTCTTGCAACTCATTCCACAGTTGAATCAACCGCTCAAAGGGATTAATCACATTACCCAGCAACATATTAAAAGCAACAAGTTGCCCTATAGTTAATTCGTTTTGTATCACTTGCCATGCCCCAAACCACAGTAATGTTGTAGTTACTACCGCTTCAATGCCAGAGCTAAATATTTGCAATGTATTGCCAATCACCTGCCCGGAAAAGTTCTTCTTTAGAGACTTGCCAAAGAGTTCTTCCCAATTCCAGCGCACTGTCTGCTCAACAGCCATAGATTTGATCGTGCGAATACCACTAAGGGATTGTATTAAATATCCAGTTTCTTCGTTATAAGCAGTAAAAATCTCACGGGAAACACGCTGTAAGAAAGGTGTAGCAATCAGTGCCAGTAAGACGAAGGGCGGCACAATTATCAACGTTAGTAGTGCCATTTTCCAGCTATACCAAAACATTAATCCGAAGTAAACAAATACTGTCAGTAAATCAAGAACAATTGACAGCGCTTCTCCTGTAAGGAATCGTTGAATTTTGCGGTTTTCCTGCATACGGGAAATGATATCGCCAACATAACGGGACTCGAAATAATTCAGGGGTAAGCGGAAGGTATGGCTGATAAAACCGACAATTAGTGCAAGATCGACTCGGTTAGCGGTGTGATCTAGAAGATATTGCCGCAGTCCAGTCATGGCGACTCGAAATAGACTAAAGATGAGTAAACCCAAACCTACAGCTGTTAATGTCAAATTGCTGCGCTGTACGACCACTCGGTCTAACAATAACTGGGTAAACAGCGGCGTGACGAGTCCAAAAATCTGAATCACGACAGAAGCGATGAACACCTCCAATAACACCACCCAGTGAGGTTTGGCTAACTCAAAAAACTGCCAGAAAGGAGTGCTGGTTTCTTTGACATCTTTAAGTAGGGCAGTAGGTTGCAGCAACAAAGTATAGCCAGTCCAACCTGCTTTAAATTCTGCATGAGTCAGTGTACGCTGACCGATAGCAGGGTCCGCAACAATAACATCATGGCGCGTGACTTTGTAGACAACAATGTAGTGTCTCCCTTCCCAATGGATAATAGCAGGTAAGTTTTGTTGTGCAAGTTTGTCAAGACTGGCTTTTACAGGTCGAGTTGCAAACCCAATACTTTCTGCGGCTGCTGCTAATCCTCGCAACGATGCGCCATTGCGGTCAACGTTAGCAATATCTCGCAATCGATTGACGCTGAAGCGTTTACCCCAGTAGCGTCCAACCATTACCAGGCAAGCGGCACCGCAGTCAGATGCGCTTTGCTGTTCAAAGTAAGGATAACGCTTGGTAATACGCTGCCACAAGTGACCGATTTTTATAGTTGGACTTGGAAAGTATGTTTTGCTGATTTTTTTCTTAGATTTTGGGGGTTTTGAATTTTTAGAGTTAAAAGTGACAAGATTTCTACTCATTTCCTCCGAAGTTCTTAGTGAGGGCTTCTGCTGCTGGGATTTGTCTCCATTAATTATTGGTGTATCAGACTCATTGAGTAAAGCCAGTTCTGGCAAGTAGGAGAGTGCTGTTTGCCAATGGGAACATTTCAGGCTATACAGTTGGGTTGGTTTCGTCACCTGCCAAGTGCGTTCTTTAGGTAACTGCGAGCAAACATAAATATTTTCAGGATTCAGCTTTAATTCTGATGAATGCAACAGTTCTCCTTTACGTAGTATCCAAAGTTGCTGGTCTTTGAGTACAGAAGTTGGTAGTTTACCAATTTGTAGATTGTGCTGTGAAAGTAATGGTAGTATTTGTGTCAATCCCTCAAAAGAAGTATTAGCAAGGCTTGGAGTTTGACGACATAACAACAGCAAATCCCAAAGTACTGCTTGACGGTGAAGATGTTCTCCAATGGAAGGATACTTGCGGATGAGCGACCGCAAATAATCTCCCGGAAGATAACAAAGTTTGAGATTCACTGAAGCTCTTGCAAAGTAAGGTTGAAATTGCTCTTCGGGAAACAAAGTTAGCTCACCAAATGATGCTCCTACTCCCAGGGAAGCAATTAAGTTATCAGTCTGAGCGAGTAGTCTAACTTTACCTGCCAAAACTATATAGATGCCTGGGGTAGCGTCTGTTGCCTGCCAGAATAGTTTGCCAGGAGTTGGCTGCAAAATTTCAATTTGTTTGAAGCAGTTGGAAAGTTCTTGTTCGGAAAGAGTTTGACCAAGAATTAAGGTGAGATGTTCGCCTAATTTAGCTATTGTCAACTCGGATAAATTTTGAATCATAACCTGTAAGCCTATAAAAAGTTTAAGAGAATTAGTTAGGACTTAGCAAAAAAAAACAATTTTCTTGTAGGGTGTGTGACGTTATGAGTAAATTTGAACGTAGTGATAAAACTTTTAGCGTCACGCACCACCCGTATATTGTGACAATCGCATAAGTCCTGTTAGTTACTGGTTTTGATGAAATTAAACGACCAAAAGAAATTAGGCTCGGCGTTTGATTGGATGTCGTGAATAGCAATACCCGAATCTTTAGGTGCAGTTTGGCGTTTTTGGCGAGTGGAAAGCCCCATTTCTTTGAGCAAACGGTTAACATGGCAACTGCTAATTTTAATTCCTAATTCTTTCGCTAGATGCTTGCTTAACCATTGCGCTGTCCAGCGTTCAAACGAATAGCCAAACTCGCGGGGACTATTGCTTGCTAGTTCCTGGAGACGCTCAAGGAATTGCTGATTTACGGTTTTTGGTCGTCCCATCAAGCGGTCATTCCAATGATGGGCGTTACCTGTTTGTGCCATCGCAATCCAATGCCGTGCAGTTTCTTGAGCGCATCTTAGTGCTTCACAGATTTGTGTTTGAGATTGACCTGCATCTGCAAGTAACATAATTTCGATACGACGGCGATATTCTGAGCGTAAGTCGGATTCTAGATTCTTTTGCAAGAGCTTGCGTTGAAAAGCCGTCAAATAAAGTCCTTGATTCTCCATCGGGATTCCTCCTGGGAAAAATTGCAGGGTTAGAAGTTTTTGAATCTCCTAAGTCTGCTTACTTATTTGAATCAAAAGTACGAGAATTCCGTTAGTTGTTACAAAAGTTTACAATAATTTTGAGAAGGTTCGGAAGTATTGTTTTTCAGGCAATCATACTGTGATAGGTTAGAAGCGGCGATCGCTTGTATCCGCCAAGTGAGAGATATAGCTTTAGTAACAATGTGGGCGAATTAGGGTGGTTCAGCGTATTAGTGTAGTTTCTTTTTGAAGACTAAAGAAATTTAGATTTTGAACATCAAATATCTGATGATTGAGAACAAAACTACTTTAGTTATGTTTTAAAAACAGCTTTTAAAGACTTGAAATAATAGATTGCATATTAGAGTATTGAAATGTGATTAGCGTTATACAACTAATCACGTTTGTCGAAACTACATCTAAGAGAAACAAGCAATGTCTACTATCAAGATTTCTGACTTACATTCCACTGGTGCTGAACTGTTTTCTGATTCTGAAAGTTACATGAATGAGCTGGGTGATAACGAGCTTAATGATATTAATGGTGGAACACGTCTAGGAACTATTATTAAACTTTCCAAAGCTGCATCAAATGCTGCATCAGCAGGTTATAGAAAGGCTAAATCTGTCGTATATCGCAATTCTCCGCAAATAAATCAGTGGGTTAATGAGGTGACTAGACCTGGCGGTGGTCTTTATTAATAGGGATAATTTCTCTTTAGCCAAGCTTAGTGAAAGTTAGTTCACAAGACTAGTACACTGCGGCGCAAGTTTAGATAGGGTTATGCGGCCAAAAGCTTTCCCTTAATCTCGTCATTTATACCCTAACCGAATTTACACCTTGGAGTACTACCTCGACTACAGAGAGTCTTAGGAGATATGAAGAAGTGCTCAATCCGTTTAGCACTTCTTCTACCAAACATGAGCTTTGCTTGACTTACAAAATTATCAAAAACAGAAATGAATTTTGCTGACTAATAGTTAAGGATATTTTAATCATGACATTTCCGTTAAGCACTAAAAATGTCTTAGAGTATTTAGTTGGGCAAGGGATATGCCCTCAGTTAGAACCAGAACCGAGAGAAATTGAACCAAAAATTGCCAAAAACTTCAACTTGCTCCTAAACTTGCAATCTGGTTGTCAACTCCTCGTCAAACAAGAGCTTCTTATTCGAGAAGAAAAAACGGTTAGCGAGTTCCTCAATGAATGGCGAATTCAAGAGTTCTTACAACGATTTCCAGAGCTTAGTCACATTCGTCCAATGCTCCCGGAGGTACTTCATTTCGATGCGGAAAATTCAATCATTGTTCTCAATTATCTCCATGACTATTGCGATGTATCAGAGTTTTATACCAAAGAAAACGTTTTCCCAACTGCGATCGCAACCTCAATCGGAACTACACTAGCCACAATCCATCGCGCTACTTTCAATCATCAGGAGTACCAGGAATTCTTCTCTCAGGATTCTGAGGATGTACCTGTTGACCAAACTTCTAAATTGGCTCTTGGATTAGAACGGATTAGTCCTGAAGTTTTCGGTCTGGTTCCGGCTGATGGACTCAAATTCTTTGCACTCTATCAGCGCTACGATAGCTTAGGAAAAGCGATTTCAAAACTTACCTCTACCCTCGATTTTTGTTGTCTAACGCACAATGACCTCAAGTTAAACAACATCCTCTTGCACAACGATTGGGAGCAACTACTTTCTAAAATAGAGCAATCGAATAGCAGCATCATTCGACTGATTGACTGGGAGCGTTCAAGTTGGGGAGACCCTGCATTCGATTTAGGAACGATTATTGGCAGCTATTTGCAAATCTGGCTCGGTAGTTTGGTTGTGAGTCAAACACTTGACATTCAAGAAGCTTTGCGGCTAGCTATGACACCGCTCGAACAGCTTCAGCCTTCTATTACTGCTCTTACCAAAGCTTATTTGAGTAACTTTCCAGAAATTTTAGAGCATCGTCCTGACTTCATAAAACGAGTAGTGCAATTTTCTGGACTTGTCTTGATTCAACAAATTCAGGCAATGATTCAGTACCAAAAATCTTTTGGTAATACAGGTATCTGTATGCTTCAAGTCGCCAAGTCTTTGTTGTGCCGCCCAGAACAATCTATCCCAACTGTATTCGGCATGGCAGCATCAGAATTATCATCTCTTGGTCATACTCGCGTCTAAATATTTTTCACCGCACAACTACTATGCAATTACTAGATCCAAAAATAAAGCAACTACCAACTTTTGCACCAGAACGAGTGCTAGAAGCTCTGCAAGATATTGTCAGCAATATTGAGATTCAGTCTCACTTCTGTATTAGCCACCCAACCTACAAACCTTTGGAACTTCCGGCTGAGATAATATCGCGCTTTGAGCGAATCCCTTTGGAGCTTCAGAATAAGTATTTGAGCCTACAACTGCAAAATTTTCTCTACGGCATCTACTACAACGGCTCCCTAAAAACTGCCCTAGCACCAAATGCCAGTTCAGACGATCTCGCACTTCACCAGAACTTAGAGAACAATACTGTCTTAGGGGTAGACCTGGAGTTTTATAATCGCTTACATAAAAGTAATAGCGGAGAAGGTTATTTTGATCCCGATTGGCAGGTGTTGCGTCAGGAGGATGATGGTAGCTTTGCGGTGACAAAAGGTGGTCTTACTTTACACATTGAGCGGGAACAACATCTACGAACTGAAGAGCAATCTGCTGAAGTAGGTAACTTAGTCGCTATCCGTATGCCCCGCAATTTGGTTCAAAATGGATTTTACATGGCAGTTAGTAATGCGGGAGCGGATACTCATCCTCATACAGTCAGAGTCTACTTTAATTTAACTCCTGAAGGTGCTGTTGCTGTTATGAGTAGTTTAACCCACCAACTGAATGAAACTAAAATTCCCTTCACTTTTAAGGTGCTATACAATCCATCAGATTATGGGCGCTATGACTCAGGGGTGTTGTACTTTGAGCGCAGTAACTACGAAGTTGTTCGGCAAGTGCTAGCGAGTGTTTATGCAGAAGCGCGATGCCTAGGACGGGCTTCGCCTAGGCACTTTTGCACAGAAGTACCGTTGTTTACTAAACTTTTGGCTCCAGGTCTTGGTTTAGCAGAAGAACCAGATTGCAAATTTGCCACTGTTGAAAGTTTTGGGATGAATCGCTGCCAAATTGTTGCTAATGCCTTACTGGAAGCTCGACAAATAGGTGACGAATCGACTGAATGTCGGATGGCATTTATCCGTCAACACTTCTCCCTGCTGGGAATCGATTTAAAGCATCCTTATTTAAATGCCAACTCTGAAGACATCTACACCGAGTTAGACTTATGAAACTAACCGATCTCGTGCCGCCGTCAGTAGTCTCAACCAGCAAAGTTGCTCATGTAGCAAATAAATTTACCGAGACTGATTTGCCATTTTATCGCCAACTAGGGCGGACTGATTTAACAGTCAGCTGTCTTGGCTTAGGCGGGGGCGGTAGTATTTCCAGTGAGGATACTCTTTACGCTTTCGATAGAGGGATTAACTACTTTTTCTATTCTAGTGACCTACATCACTACATATATAGTTCCATGTCTGAAGCCCTGCGCCAGTTATGTGGACGTGGTTCCTCAGTGCGAGAGAAAGTAGTCCTAGCCACTGTAACTTACATCAAAAGTCCAGAAATGGCGCTCGCTGCTTTATTGGATCAGTTTGTGGAACTGGGAATTGACTATATTGATATACTTTTTTGGGGCTGGATTGGTGCAAATGATGGAGCGGCTTTGCAGAATTGCTTGCAGCTTACCCCCGATTTGAGAGGCTCCAATAGCGTTTATCAACGCACTATTGAAAGAATGTTTGGCGCTTCAGAGCGGCTCAAAAAGATGGGAGCCGTTCGCTATATCGGGGCTTCTTTCCACGACCTCAATCTGGCGCAACAGTGGTTGCATAGCCCTTTGTTAGATGTGGTCATGGTCAGACATAATGTTGCTCATCGCTCTGCTCAAGAACAAGTGTTCAACCAACTTGATGCCCAAAACCCGCAGCGTCCTGGTATCGTCACGTTTAAGTCTACTGGCTCTCATACAGGCCCTCTTTGGGATACCCCTCTGGCTCTACCAAAAGCTTGCTGGCGGCCGACTGTTCCCGATCTATACCGCTACTCCTTAAGTCAAAACTGTGTTGATCTTTGCTTGACCGGATTGACTCGGCGCGAAGAGGTGGATGCTGCGATCGCTGGAGTTCAACAGGGCAAACTAACGAATGCTGAACTTGACTATCTTAACCTTTACGGCGATTTACATCGTAACAAGCTCAAAATTCAAGAAGTTTCTCCTCAGCAACTGATTTACCGAATTTAGGAGGTAATGCAAGCACAGTTATTACTCACCAAGGAGGAGAAAACCATGAAATAAAGTTTGGAAAAACCTGACACAGAGCGATCGCAATCTAAATCACTTTACTAAAGAAGAAGTTTCAAATGGCAAATATTCAGATTTCCAACCTATACCCTGCTGGTACTGAGTTATTCAAAGACTCTGAAAGCTTTATGACCGAATTAGTTGATAACGAACTAAGCAGTATTAATGGCGGTATAAGGACACCAAGCCTAACACCAAACAGTCCTCGGTGCCATCCAACAGTACATAGTCCCTGGTGTAAAACTTCGCTTCCGCGTCCCATCGCTACTACTCTACCACCGAAGCTCTAAATTGAACTCAAGCAGCTAAATGAAAATTCTTGCACCACAAACTTCTTTCAAAGGAAAACAATATGATAGTAGAAACTTTAGAAAAAACTGAATTGGAGTCCACAGAGAAATTTGTATTGCCAACAATTTCCCCGGCAACAAATGAAGATATCCTCGCTTACCTGCGCCGTTCTTATAAAATTGCTGAAATTGCAGCTTCGGCTGAACGTGATACATTAGTTTTGAACATCTGCGAACAACTAGGCATTACTATTTCCGATGAAGAATTGCAAGCAGTAGGAGATACATTTCGCCTAGAACACAAGTTACTGGGTGCTTCAGAAACTCTCTCTTGGCTTCAAGAGCAGCAAATTACTGTAGAAGATTGGTCTCAAGGTATTAGAGTAGCGCTACTGACAAAGAAGTTGCAAGAACATCTTTTTGGTGACGCTGTTGATGCTGACTATGTAAGTAACCGCGATGATTACAAACGTGTTGCGCTGTCTCAGATTTTAGTAAGTGATTTAACAGATGCACTAAAAATAGTTTATGCAATTCGAGAAGAAAATGCTTCCTTTTGTGCTTTAGCCCTTTTACACTCCAAAGGTAAGCAGTCAAAAGAAAATGGTGGTTTTGTTGGTGTTCGCTTCCTAAAAGAACTGATGCGAGAGATTGCTCTGGCTATTGCTGAAGCGAAAGAAGGCGAAGCCATCGGACCTGTGCAAACGAAACTTGGCTATCACATTGTAAAAGTTGAAAAATGGTTTCCTGCTGAACTTAATGAAATCCGGGAGCAAGTTTTAGAATCTCTCTTTCAAGCTTGGCTACAAGAAAATAATAATTCTACTTTACGTATATAGGAATCCGGTTTGAATATGGAAGCAATTTGTTAAGAAAGGCAACAGAGAAGAGAAAAAAATGCTGACTTATAAACCTGCATCCGCAGGTTTTGTAACTATAGCCCCAGCCTTGCAGGCTGCGGGCGTTTTATGCAGCCTTACGAAGAATTGGTATCAGTAAAAACGGTCTGCTGCTTAAGCAGCTTCACCTGCCTCTAATAAAAGTTAGAAGCAGGTTTTTTATCACAAAATTTTGCAGACGGATTTTCAATCAAAAGTCATTGTATATTGTTTGATTTATTTGTTATTTTATCACTTTAAAATTATCTCTAATATTTTTTGCCATATTCAATGGTACTTTTTTGATAAATTATAGAAACATAATTGTAGATATTCCGCATATTTATAATTAATCTATCTATTGTAATACTGAATTTATTTAGTTTAAATATGTAATAGAGATGAGGCTTTTCTAAATCAAATCTCAATAACTAACAATCTACTTTGAGGATAATTTCCAATGGCTAATATCACAATTAACGAATTGTTCCCCACTGGTTCCGAACTATTCTTAGATTCCGAAAGTTTTCTTAGCGAACTAGTTGATGAGGAAACAAATCTAACTTACGGTGGAGAAAAATTAATTCGTCCAATTCCTACCAGACCATGTTTAACCAGACCAATTTTTACTATCAAAACATATCCTATTAAACCTTGTATTACAAGACCACCTTTTCCGTGGGCTAAAGCATAGTTTCTGCCGAGATGATTAGGCTTGCTTTGGCTGCATAATAGTCAAAATTGAAGCTGTTCAATCCCGCATTTTATCTGCCTCTAATTCATAAAGGCAGGTTTTTTATTGGTAAATTTTATTGATTGATTTTAAAATAAAACTAACTATATTTTGTTTTCTTGAATTCGTAATAGATAATTATAAATATTTTTTTAAAATCCTTGTCGTATTACATATAGGGATAGGGATTTTTCCAGATTATTCAATAGTAAACTACTTTAGTAGAAGCAATAGCTGAAGTAAATATGAACAGGAATGGCCGCAAGTGTCACAATCGTTGGTTGGTGCGTGACGCTACAAGTCTCATCGCTACGTTCAAATTTATTCATAGCGTCACACACCCGTTCAAGAAAATTGTGCCGGTTGCGGCCATTCCTAATGAAAATTAACTAACTATCTTAATACTTTAATGAATCTAGAGTTCAACATTTATCGCTCAAAACATAAGTCCTTTACTTATGCATTAAAAATCAGACGCAAACAATTGAAATATGCAATTAAATATTGGAATATTAAGCGTAGTTATTGAACTTTGGACAATAGCATTATTAAAAATTGAGGAAAATCTTATGCACACTATCGTCTCCAAGCCGCTCACTACTCTCGTCGCCACCGGCACTGCTGGCTTTCTTATTTTCAGCTTCGCGTTTGCTCGTGCCCAGGCACCTGTCCAAACAGTCTTCCTTTCCAATAAAGCCTCGTGCCAGCAAGCTCAGGCTAAACGGGAGAAAGCGGGATACCGCATCTTGCAGGCTTGCACTTACGCAGGCAACAAATTCTTTATCTGGAACATTGATCGCGGTCCCTGGATATTTAGGTATTACATTAAGTAATTATGAACTGCCTATTCACGGCATATACTGAATTCTTATTACACCGGGGGTGCTTTCCCTCGTCCTATAAATACGACTGTTTTTCAGCCTACTTCGGTAGGCTTTGTTACGATAGCTTCAGCAGTACTGCGCCAGGGTTCCCGCATTACGAGCAACAAAGTCCACCCTTATAGGGTGAGGGCGATTAAACTACTCTCCGTTTTCTTTAAGTAAAATAATCTTCATTTCAAAGCTTTGCATAAATCCCTTTTAATATAAACATTTGTAACAAAATACCGAGTTTTGCATAAAACTGACCTCATAAAACCATATCTAAAAATAGAGGGAAAGCAAACTTTTGGAGTGTCAGATGAATCCGACCTCGATTGATAACATAAATGTTCTGCTTGAGGAATTGGCTTCAACAGCACAGCAATACCCGCATTTATCAGCGCAACGACAACTAGCTCTGACAAAGCTGGTTAATATTATTATGCAATCGGGTAAACTTTGTTATCCGCAAAGAAGACAATATTCAACGGAAATCTATGAAGATATTTATCATGAAGCATTACAAGAGCTTTTTCTATATATTTGTCAAAATATCGACAAATATGACCCAGAACGTAGTTCAGTCATCAGATGGGTGAATTTTCTGTTAGAAAGACGATTTTTTTTTGAAGCAACTAGAAAATTCTTTGGTCAAAAAAACGTCACAAATATTACCGATATTGACGTAGATAACCTTGCTGAAACTGAAGAATCGCAGGATATCAAAGAAATTTTAATGGAATATCTCAAATTAGATCCAGAAAATCTTTTAAAAAAGGAATATATCAGAGAACATCCTCAAGCTAACTTTCAAATTTTGGCTCAAAAACGAATGTTGGGTAAATCCTGGAAAGAAATAGCCGCAGAATATAATCTAAATATTTCGACAGTAAGTTGCTTTTATTACCGATGCTTAAATAAATTCGCGGATAAAATCAAAACTTATTGTCAAGACTACGCACTTTAAAGTGGAGAGCAACAAATTATGCACAGTCTATCAAATTCTTTAACTTTTACTGTACCTTTGGGTTTAGAAGCTCACAATACGGCAGAAAAATTCCGTCGTCAACACAGTAATCCCCGAAAAGGACAACAGGTATATCTCAATACTTTAGCTGTGCTAGCGGTAAAATATTATCTTGGTTGCATGAGTTGGGAAACTAATTGGAAAAGCAGTCATAGTTATAATCCCTTCATGCAAGAATTGATGGATATTGCTGATTTACAAGTGGGAAATTTGGGTAAATTGGAATGTCGTCCAGTGTTATCTTCATCAGAAATACTTTTTATTCCTCCAGAAGTTGCCACAAATAGAATTGGTTATGTAGCAGTGCAATTAAATGAAAATTTCAAAACAGCTACTATATTAGGATTTATTAAAACAGCAATTAATCATGGCGAAATTTTTATCAATCAATTGGAATCTCTAGAAGATTTTCTCTACCATTTGCATCAGATTCAGCAATGTAAAAATGTCAAAGCAGGAGTAAATTTAAGCCAATGGTTTGATAATCTGTTTGAAAGCAGTTGGATGGCTTTAGAAGAAATTTTCGGTAGTTTAGAACAGAAAAAACTTGCTTTTAGAAGTGTTTCATCAGAACCTGAAGCTAATGTAGTACGAGCAAAAATCATCGATTTGGGATTACAATTAAAACATCAATCGGTTGTGTTGATTATTGCCATAGCCCCATTGCCCGAACAGAAAGTAGAAATATTAGTACAGCTACATCCAATTAATGAAACAACTTATTTGTCATCTAACCTCAGACTGAATTTAGTATCAGCAGATGAAGAAATTATTCAACAAGTTCAATCGCGAAGTAATGATAATTTTATTCAATTAAAACGCTTTCGGGGTTATTCTGGAGAAAGCTTTAATATTCAAGTGTCTGATGGTGATTTCACAATTGAGGAAACTTTTGTGATTTGAGACTTTTTTGTTGTGGTGCCATGAGTAAGCTAGTTGTCTTGAATTTGGGTCAGGGAGATTTACATAAAGGCTTTGCCGATGTCACAGTTCAACTTGGGTTGAGTTCAGATTCACGTGCAATGGAATTTCGTGGTAGTTTACCAGCAGCACCAGAAATTTCTCAACTTTATCGCAATTGGCAAATACTATACTCGGCTTTATATCGTAATTATGGTTGGTCTGTACGACTTGAAATTGAAGATGCTGATGTTACAAATGTTTCCGAAGTTGAATTTCATGATTTGTGTGAGCAATTATCCTTTAAAATTAATGCTTGGCTCAATTCCGACCAGTTTCGTTTCCTAGATCAAAAATTACGCACCCAATTGAATCCACATGAAGAAATTCGTTTTATAATTGCAACTTGCGATAAATTATTGCGACGACTTCCTTGGCATTTGTGGAGCTTTTTTGACGATTACCCGAATGCTGAAGTTGCATTGAGTTCTTTGGAATTACAACGACCAAATAAAATATATAACAAAAATAATAAAATTAATATTTTAGCAATTTTTGGTAATAGTCAAGGAATTGATATTAGTAAAGATAAATATTTTTTAGAAAAATTATCCACCAAAGCTAAAATTAGTTTTTTAATTGAACCAGAACGCAAGCGATTAAGTAATGAACTTTGGAAAACAAATTGGAATATTTTATTTTTCGCTGGACATAGTTACAGTCGAGAAACAGGAGTGCTGCAAATAAATCAAACTACAACAATTACTTTAGATAGGTTAAAACATACATTAAAAAAAGCAATTGAAAACGGTTTGCGTTTGGCAATTTTTAATTCTTGTGATGGTTTAGGTTTAGCAGAAGCCTTAGAAGATTTACACATTCCCCAAGTGATTGTGATGCGGGAACCTGTTCCGGATGTGGTAGCACAGGAATTTTTGAAACATTTTTTAACAGGATTTTCTAGCGGACAACCTTTATACTCAGCTTTACGCGAAGCACGAAAAAGACTTGAAGCAATAGAAGATGAATATCCCTGTGCAACTTGGTTACCAATAATTTGCCAAAATCCTCTAGAACCACCGATGACTTGGCAATTGCACAGAAAGATGATTACTCCGAAAAGTGTTTTAACAATATTGCTGACCAGCTTATTGGTAACTACTTTAATCATGGGAGTGCGGTATTTGGGTTATCTACAAACCTCAGAATTACAAGCTTTTGACCATTTTATGCAATTGCGATCGCAACTTGTCATCGAAAAACCAGATCCACGTCTTTTAATCATCACGATTGATGAAGCGGATATTTCGTATCAACTCGATAAATCAATGCAAATGCGATGGTCACTATCCAATCAAGCACTTGCTCAATTATTAGAAAAACTGGATAAATACCAACCAACAACTATCGGTTTAGATATTTACCGTGATGGGAATATAGACCCAAAATATCCCAATTTAGCAAATCGATTTGAGCAAGATAATCGTTTATTTTTTGTGTGTAAAGTTGCGACTACTGATGAAGATGGCAATAGTGAAGGAATTCGACCACCTTCTGGAGTTTCCTCAGAACGTATCAGTTTTAGTGATTTAGTCGAAGACGAAGATAATATTGCTCGTCGGCAACTTTTGCATTTAACTCCTCCAATCGAATCAAAATGCAGTGCAGAATATGCTTTTAGTTTACAACTAGCACTCGATTATTTAGATAAACAAGGTAAAACATCAGATGTTACACCTGAAGGTTATTTACAAATTGGTGACGTTGTATTCAAGCAATTAAAGCGACACACAAATGGTTATCAAAAAGTAGATGCATCCGGTTATCAAATATTATTGAATTATCGTTCTCTCTCTTCTGTAGAAAAAATTGCCGAGCAAGTAGCTCTGAGAGATATTTTGAATGAAAAAATACCATCAGAGTCGGTTGAATTACTCAAAAACCGGATTATTTTAATTGGTCTTTCAGCTCCTACCAACACTACTGATTTCTGGAAAACACCCTTTAGCGGCACTGCAAAACCCAGTCACAAGCAAATACCGGGAGTATTCGTACAAGCGCAGATGGTAAGTCAAATTCTCAGTGCAGTTTTAGACCGCAGACCTTTATTATGGTGGTGGTCTCGATGGGTAGAAGTAATTTGGGTATTTGTCTGGTCATTAATTGGAGGAATAATAACATGGAGTTTTTTAAAACCATTGCATCTAGGACTAGCAGTTATAGTCGCACTTTTTACCCTATTTATTACCTGTTTTAGTATTTTTACAGTCGCTGGGTGGGTACCGTTTATTCCTTCAGTATTAACGTTGTTAGGTACTCAAATAGCGGTAATTTCATGGATTAAACGAAAGCATTTTATTGAAAACAGAAGACAATTAAATTTGGAATTATGACAAAACAAAAGTTACTTTATCAAACGATTTATACTCAAAAGGCGGAGCCTTCAAACACTAGTTCCCAGGAACCGATTCCTAGGAAACAGAACAACCATAACAAATTAATCCACTATAGCGGTTTTAAGCACCAGATATTTCTAATTTCTTTATTATTCGTTGGTTTAATTTACTCACCAACAGTACAAGCACAATTATTATCTGAAAATACTATCGAAAATTTTCAAAAACAAGCTAAAAGACCGAAATTGCCTAGAAATGGCGCTCCTACAGGTCGTCGTAGAGCGGGAGCCGGACGTAATCCAGAATGTCCAAGCTCCCTTACACGTTTGACAGCTTTAGTACCCGGTAATCAAGGAAAATCATTTTTAGCATCAACAGTTGCAGATTATCCAACTTTTTGGTTTTATGTTCCCGAACTACCTAAAACCATAACTAAAGCAGAATTCGTATTACAAACACAAGATGGTAGACAAGTACAAAATGTTTATCGAAAACCTCTGACTTTATCAGGAAAACCCGGTATTATTAGCGTTACTCCACCAGCAAAACCGCAATATTCTTTGAAAGCGAATCAAACATATCATTGGTATTTTCATATTTATTGCGGCGATACACAAGCAACATCTGATAATTTTTATGTCGATGGATTTATGCAAAAACAGGTGTTAACACAAACTCTTAATAATCAATTAAAAACAGCGAAGCCAAGGGAATATCTTGCTTTTAGTGCTAATAATATTTGGTACGATGCTTTAACTAATTTAGGTCAATTGCGTCGTGCTAATCCGCAAAATGCCATGATTAATCAAGATTGGGTTAATTTATTAAATGTACTTGGGTTGCAAGATTTTGCCAAAGAGCCAATTGTAGAGCATTATAACTTGGAATAGCAGAAGTCGGATTATTAGGATAAATGTTTGTAGTAACGCCTTTTTGCTAAGTCCTATTCATTATAGGAATGGCCGCAATTGTCACAATATACGGGTGGTGCGTGACGCTACAAGTCTTATAGAACCGTTTAAATTTTTCCGAAGCGTCACACACTAGGGTGTTGACTTTGTAGAGAATGCGTTAAAAAAAGTTCATGCAAATTTTGTGTCATCGTCATGGACTGAAAACACAGTTCTTCTTTGCGATAGTATGGACTGACCAAAAACTTGGGATAACCATGCTTTGAGATCAAGGTATCGAACAGTTTGTAATGCCTGCTTAACTACAGAAGTTGTCAGATTCATAGTACATAGTGAAATATTTAAAACTGTTTGACCTATTTGTTTAATAGGACATCTAGAAGAAAACTGTTTATATTTCCCGAAAATTGATTCAATGATGTCGGAAGTAGCCAACAGAGTCATGGATGCTCCCCTAAAGAACTTTCTTTAATAAGATAATCAACAATTTTTTTGTTAAAATTTGAATTTATATTCATGTCTAAGTCAGATTGAAAAAACTCAAAATTAGTTACAGATTGTTGGCTAATTCCACGAGTTTTGAGATAAGCCTCTACAGTTCTTGTAATCTCAATCATTTGACTCCAGACTTTGATTTCTTCCTGATATTCAATTAGCCATCCAAACTTGTCATTGAGCTTTTGATTCAATACTTTCGTTTCAATATTTGGTAATAAATCAGCAATTAAATCGATTGAACAGTTCCATACTTTTTGCGCCCAATCAATTAGTCTCTCTACGTTAAAATATCGGCACTGGCAGCGTTGAGATGGAGGTGATAGAAAAGATAATTCTGTTTGTTTAAGTTGGTTTCGACTTTGATTACAACGTTGAATAAAAGATTGATATCTTTCCGAATTGACCGTCTTCATGTTTAAGAATTAGAGCCATTGCATGAGTTACATCATAAGTATAAATTACTGAAGGATTCTTCTGAGTATAGAGTTTAATTCCTTTTTGAAGGTCGTTACCATGATCTGCTATAATCTGAAGTGGAAAACCAACTTTATCTGTTAATTTACTCAGCTTTTCTTCAATTAGATCACCTCGCGTTGAATCCATGATTTCTAGCATCAAAACTTCAACATCCTGATGTTGTAATCCTCGATTAAAAGGTAGAACATATTCAGACAAGTATTCTTGAGTTACACCTAAAACTAATAGACATTTTTGTTTTCCTAGTTCCATTGTTAAGTCAACAATAAAAATCCAATCTGAACGATATTCTTTTTCTTTTTGAAGCTCATATAATCCAATACGTCCCAGCCAATTTCTTATACTACTAAAGCTTGGAGTCGAAATTTCCAAATCCGAGGCACTTAACTTAAAGTTTTTTTCAACCCCTCGTAAACTACCTCCACAAACAATAACTTGCTGCACTGCTAACTGTACTGTTTCAACGCTGTAATGATGTCCAACAGATGCTGATAACTCTATTGGCTCTCTACAATTATTCTCTTTTTTTTTTCTGTAATATCTTTCTTTATGAAGCGTAATTCTTTTTCTGCTATCATTGCACGCTGTTTCCAATTTTCTCGTGAGAGCAACAAATCTCTAACTTTTATTTCCAAGAATCTAAGCTTTTTTTGTCTTAAGAGTGCTGTTTCTTTCCAGTTCTCTCGGCTTTTTCTAAACAAACGTATTAAACGCTTCGATTGGCTTTTGTATTCTTTCATTGACAATCAACCTACATCCAGTACCGGAAAGGTATATAATCTGTATGAAGAAATATCACCTCAAGCTACCCAAAGTCAACACCCTAGTCACACACCCTACAAGCTTACGTAAAACAAACACGTTCATTTGCGTAAGTTCTATGTTAATTTATTCTTAATAAAGAATTAACTAAAAATTATCATTTATAAACTAAAAATTATATTAGGGCTTGTGCCTTAATGTATTGATTACTAATTTATTGGGGTGCAATGTTAATAAAAACTCAAAGTTGGTTTTGGTACAGTAAGTTCCTTTTAGCAACTGTGTTAATTGCTTCCTTGCAACAACGTGTTTTTGCCCAGATTACCCCAGATAACACCTTACCAAATAACTCTAACATTACAAGGGATGGCAACACATTTAATATTAATGGAGGAACACAAACAGGAAGTAATTTATTTCACAGCTTTAGTGAATTTTCCGTCCCTACTGACAACATTGCTTCGTTTAATAATGCTGTAGATATTCAAAATATTATTACTCGCGTTACGGGTAATTCGATTTCTGATATTAATGGGTTAATTAAAGCTAATGGTAATGCAAATTTGTTTTTAATTAATCCCAACGGAATTGTATTTGGTGAAAATGCACGATTAGATATTGGTGGTTCTTTTTTAGCAAGTACAGCAAATAGTTTGAAATTTGGTGATGGTATTGAGTTTAGTGCAAATGCTGCTCAAACCCAACCTTTACTAAGTGTAAATGTTCCCCTCGGTTTGCAATATGGAACAACTCCTGGAAGTATCAATAATCAATCTAGAGCAACTAACACTGAAGGTGAATCTGTTGGTTTAGAGGTGAATCCAGGTAAAACATTAGCGCTTGTGGGTGGAAATGTAGAATTAGATGGTGGTAGATTAAGCGCTGCGGGTGGTCGAGTTGAGTTGGGTGGGTTGGCTGGAGAGGGGACGGTTGGATTGAATGGGGATGCGAATAATTTCAGTTTGAGTTTTCCTTCGCAGATAGTGCGAGCAGATGTATCCCTTAATAATGCTTTAGTAGATGTAGTTGCTGGGGGTGGAGGTGATATTGTAGTCAATGCCCAGAACTTAAATATTTTGGGAAGAAGTATTTTAAGCAGTGGTATTGGGCAAGGATTGGGGACATCTGAAACTGTTGCCGGAGACATTACACTTCATGTTACCGAGGAAATGGTTGTAAATGAAGCCAGCACTGTTATTAATTCAGTACTATCTGAAGCAACAGGTAAAGGTGGCAACATCAACATTACAGGTGGGTTACTCTTGGTAACAGATGGCGGTTTACTAAATGCCAGCACTTATGGTCAAGGAAATGCAGGTAATATAAATATCAATGCTCGCGATACTATCTCCTTTAATGGAGAAAGTAGTGATGGATTGCCCAGTGGGGTAATAAGTGCTGCGGAATTGGGAGGAGTGGGCAATGGTGGTAACATTGAAATCACGACTGGATCATTGTCTGTAACAAAAGGAGCTGTCTTAACTGTTTTGACCAGAGTGCAGGGAGATGCAGGCAGTATAAAAATTAATGCTCGTGATACCGTCTCTATTAATGGAAAACTTAGCAATGGATTTACAAGTGTAGCATCTAGCACTGTGGAAAAGGGAGCAGTGGGTAAAAGTGGCGACATTGATATTCATACGGGAACGCTCCTCATAACAAATGCCGGTTTACTAAATACCAGCACCTATGGGCAAGGAGATGCAGGTAATATAAATATCAATGCCCACGATCTTGTCTCCTTTGATGGAGAGGGTGCAGCACATAGCTTTGTGCAAAGGGAAGCAATAGGTAATGGTGGCAGTATCGACATCCATACAGGGTCGCTCTTTGTAAAAAGTGGCGCTGCACTGTCTACTAGCACTTATGGGCAAGGAAATGCAGGTAGTATAAATCTTAATGCTCGCGAAACTGTCTCTTTTGATGGGGTAGGTCGCAATGGATACTCCACCGGGGCAAGCAGTTCTGTAGGTTCTAGTAGAGCAGTAGGTAATGGTGGCAGTATCGACATCCATACAGGGTCACTCTTTGTCACAGACGGCGCTATACTGTTTACCAGGACTGACGGGCAAGGAAATGCAGGTAGTATCAATATCAATGCTCGCGATACTGTCTCCTTTGATGGGGTAGGTCGCAATAGAGAGTCGAGCGCGGCAAGCAGCGCTGTGGGAGCTGAAGCGATGGGCAACGCTAACAGCATCAACATCCACACGGGGGCGCTCTTTGTCACAGACGGTGCTATACTGTTTGCCGGCACCCAAGGAGAAGGAAATGCAGGTAGTATAAATATCAATGCTCGCGATACTGTCTCCTTTGATGGGGTAGGTCGCAATGGGTTTTCCAGTAGTGCAAGAAGCTCTGTGGGTTCTCAAGCGATGGGTAACGGTGGTAGCATTGATATCCAGGCGGATTCACTCTTAGTCACAAATGGCGCTTTCCTGTCTACCATCACTCTAGGGAAGGGGAATGCAGGCAATATCAGTATTAAGGCTCACGATACTGTCTCCTTTGATGGGGTAGGTAGTGATGGATTCCCCAGTGGGGCAAGAAGCTCTGCGGGTTCTCAAGCAATGGGTAACGGTGGTAGCATAGATATCGAGGCGGAGTCACTATTAGTAACAAATAGCGCTGAACTGCTTGCCAGAAGTCAAGGAAGTAAGAATGTGGCAGGCAACATAGTAGTTGAAGTAGACTCTATCCGTCTGGACAACCAAGCAGTCCTAAGTTCTGAGACTCAAGGAGGAGAAGGTAACATTTTTCTCGACTCCCAGACATTAATATTGGGTCGCAATAGTAACATTACAACTAGCGCTACTGGAAAAAACGTCATCGGCGGCAACATCAATATCAATGCTGATTTTCTGATTGGTTTTGAAAATAGCGACATCCGCGCCGATTCTCAAGACTTTCGTGGCGGTAATGTATTAATTAATGCTCAAGGTATCTTCGGTATGCAGTTCCGAGAGCAAAAGTCTGATCGCACAAGTGATATCACTGCCACTGGTGCAAGTCCCGAACTCAGCGGCACCGTAGAACTTAATACACCTGAAGTTGACCCCAACAGTGGTTTAGTAGAATTACCAACAATCCCAGTTGACACTGAAGTACGAGCAGGTTGCTACTCCCCAGGTTACGCTCAAAGCAGTTTCGTCATCACCGGACGCGGTGGTTTACCAACCAATCCCAAAGACGTTCTCACTCCCGATACAGCACAAGTAGATTGGGTGTCTGTTAAACCCAGCAATCACAAAGGTTCCTTACCACCTGTGACAACTAAACCAACTATTTCCACTCCTAAACCTATTGTGGAAGCCACGGGTACAACATTAAATGCCAAAGGACAAATAGTTCTTGCGGCTAATCCATCAACGATTAATCCTGATGCTTCGAGACAGCAACCAATTAAGTGTCATGGTAGTTAAATTTACTCTTGCTTTGCTACATTATTAATTCAGGAATGTCCGCAATTGTCACAATATACGGGTGGTGCGTGACGCTACAAGTCTTATTGCTACGTTCAAATTTTTTCCGAAGCGTCACACACTAGTACAGGTCGGCGTAAATAAATCGACCAATATTGTGGGAGAATACCTAATAAGATAAAAAGTCTTTTAGTTGAAAAGTAAGGAATCAGGGTGTGGCACGACTAGCTCCAAAAGAATTAAAATTGAATGATGGCGATCGCCTAGAACTTCGACAATTGATTAGTAAACACAATACATCACAACAAGTAGTGTTGCGAGCAAAAATAATTCTTCTAGCCTCAGAAGGAGAAAATAATGGCGAAATAGCTAGAACACTAGATATTAGCCTGGATATGGCTCGTTTGTGGCGAAAAAGATGGTTAGAAAATAGCAATAAAGAATTGTCTATTTTTCTTCTTGTTAGAAGATTTGGAGCGTACTGGTAAACCAGTAAAATTTACTATGGAACAAGTAATCGAACTATTCGAAGACAGCTTGTTCACCGCCTGAAGATTATGGACGACCAATTAGTCATTGGACACCAAGAGAATTGGCTGATGAAGTTATGAAGCAGGGGATTATAAAAAGCATATCTATCCGCCATGTTGGAAGATTATTAGAGGAAGCACATCTCAAACCCCACCAGAGTCGTTACTGGTTAACCCCCCCCTGTGGACGAAGAGTTTGACGCAAAAGTTGAAAATATTACTGGTTTATACATAAGTGCAATAGAACGTCATAAAAATGGAGAACGGACTATTTCTGTTGATGAAATGACTGGTATTCAAGCGACTGAACGCCTAGAAAAAGACTTGCCAATGCGACCAGGAAAGGTTGAAAGAAGAGAGTTTGAATATATCCGTCATGGAACACAGACCTTAATTGCGAATTTCGATGTTGCTACTGGTAAAATAATTGAGCCAAATTGTGGTGATTCCAGAACCGAATCAGATTTTCTCCTCAACATCAGTCGAATTATTGAAAGCGATCGCCATGCCAAAAAGTGGCATTTAATTATGGATTGTCTTAATACTCACCAATCCGAGTCACTGGTTCGTTTTGTTGCACAAAAAGAAGGTTTGAATATTGAATTAGGTATTAAAGGTAAAAGTGGTATCCTCAAGTCCATGAAATCCCGTGCAGATTTTTTGAGTGACCCAGCACATAAAATTGTTTTCCACTATACACCCAAGCATTCCTCCTGGCTCAACCAAATTGAAATTTGGTGAGCGCATTTTGGTTCGTAAGTTATTGAAGCGAGCTAGCTTTAAAAGCCAGTATGACCTCAAAACCCGAATTCTTGAATTTATTGACTACTTTAACATAACAATGGCTAAACCTTTTAAGTGGACATATAAAGGCAAAGTCTTAGCTGCTTAATACTTGGTTTATTTACGCCATGCTGTACTAGGGTGTTGACTTTGATAAAAATTCCCGTTTTTTAGTTCATGCAACTTTTGTGTCCAGAGAAACTCAAAGTCCATGTAGCATAGGCTTTTACCAAATAAGTCACTAAATATTTAGCATGAACTTTTACCCCAGAAAAACACCCAAAGTCAACACCCTAGTCACACACCCTACAAGCTAAATATTAAGAAGATGATAATTACACAAGTCGGGTTTTTACGATATTCTATTCGTAAACCAAAAAATACTCACAAAAACCCGACTTCTTACCCCACAGACTTCTGTACGAATAAATTCCCATAAAATTATTTAAAATATTAATCAAAAAAACTCGTTCTGCTTTTCTCCCTACTCCCTAATCCCTTTATTACAACTTTTTAACCACACATCATAATATATGTATGAAAAAATGGTCATGATAGCTAAAATTACTCATACTTTTGCAATATCTTGCTTACTTATATTGCTCAGTAGCTTGATAACTAAACCCAGCAGCGCACAAACAACAGATAATCTACAGCAAACTCAAAACTCTCCCTCGCTCCCGGAATTACCGACACCCCAGGATCTCCAACCACCTTTACCCAAACCACCAACTTTACCAAAACCACCACCACAATTACCACCACCATCCGAACTACTCAAACCTTCACAACCACCACCGACACAAGACGAACGACTTCCCGAAATATCACGAAGTTTCACTATTAAGAAATTTGAAATAATTGGTAGTACAGTATTCAGTTCAGAAAAATTCACCGAATTACTTGCTGATTTTACCAACAAACCGATCACTTTTGCACAATTATTAGCAGCTCGTTCTAAAATTACCGAACTATACATTCAAGAAGGATACATTACTTCTGGAGCTTATATTCCCGAACAAACTCTCAGAGATGGTGTTGTCAAAATTCAGATCATCGAAGGTGAATTAGAACAAATTCAGGTTACTGGTACTAGACGACTCAACCCAAATTATATTCGTAGCCGCATAGCTTTAGACACATCTACTCCTGTAAATCAAAACCGTTTATTAGAATCTCTACAATTATTACAAATCAATCCTTTAATTGAAAATTTGTCGGCTGAACTGTCTGCTGGTTCACGTTTCGGTTCTAATATACTGGCTATCAAAGTAAGGGAAACAAATACATTCAATACACAAATCATACTTGATAATGGTCGTTCACCGAGTATTGGTAGTTTCCGACGACAATTACAAATTAATGAAGCAAATTTATTAGGACTTGGAGATGGTATATCAGTAGCATACAATAATACTGATGGTAGTAATAGTATAGATGCCAGTTACAGTTTACCCCTCAATCCCCGCAATGGTACTCTTACCTTCAATTATGGTAATACATCAGCCGATGTAATTGAACGTCCTTTTAATACGTTAGATATTGAATCTGCTTCTCAATACTACGAACTTACATTCCGTCAACCTCTATTACAAACTCCCAGTCAAGAATTTGCTCTGGGAATCACTGCTTCTCGAAGGGAAAGTGATATTTCTTCGTCTGTATTTGAACGAGAAGATATTCCCCTTTTTCTAATTTCACCGGGGGTTGATGAACAAGGAGGTACCAGAGTAACTGCGTTCAGATTTTTTCAAGAATGGATTTCCCGTAACACTCAACAAGTGATTGCTGCTCGTTCGCAATTTAGCTTGGGAACTGGTGCATTTAATGCCACAATTAATGGTGATGCACCTGATAGCCGTTTTTTCGCTTGGCGAGGACAAGCGCAATGGGTACGTTTGTTAGCACCTGATAGTCTACTATTAGTCCGTGGTGATGTGCAACTGGCTTCTACAACCCTTCTAGCTTCAGAACAATTCGGGTTGGGTGGTATAAATAGTGTACGGGGGTATCGTCAAGATTTTCTGTTGAGAGATAATGGCGCTCTTGCTTCTGTAGAATTGCAACTACCGATTCTGCGTGTATCTGATTGGGATGGACTGTTACAAGTTACTCCTTTTGTAGATGTTGGTACTACTTGGAATAACTCGTCGAATAGTGATAAAAATGATATTAGTACTTTAGCTGCTGTTGGTTTGGGTTTACGTTGGACGCAAGGAAATAATTTGACTGCTGCTGTTGAGTGGGGTATTCCTTTGGTTTCTGTTGATACTCAAAGTAATAGTTGGCAAAAAAATGGGTTGTATTTTTTTGTGCAATATAATTTATTTTAAATTGTTTTTATTAAACGCGGAAGAAAGCAATATACTGCAAAAGGGTAAAATCCAGGCTTGTGTCATGCTGAGGCACATTCGCTTAGCCTTCCTGAAGGGTAGCATCTCCAAGGTTTTCACATCATTTAAAAGTAAAGTTATAATCCGTTTTGAGTATACAATCAGAAGTCGGGTTTGTAGGTTAAATCTCCTGACAAAAACTAAATATGAGGTTAAGAAGTTTATATGAGATTTTTCAAAGGTTTTTTACTAGCTTTATTGACTACGTTTTTTTGTATCTATCTATCGCTTTTTTGTGATTCATCTCATAAAAAAGCGATAGGTTTTGTCAAATCGAAAATCCAATTTTTTTCTAATTCAGAAACCCAGTTTGCTGTTAATCCAATTCCTGGTTCTAAAGGTTCTAATTTATTGCAGGAAAGTCAAGTACTTTATGAATCAGGAAGATATTTGGAAGCGGTAGAGTTTTTAAAAACCGCAATCCTTGATTTTAAAGCTAATAATCACCAGTTAAATCAAGCTATTGCTTTGAGCAATCTTTCTTTGGGATATCAGCAATTAGGACAATGGCAACAAGCAACTGAAGCGATTACGCAAAGTATTCAACTCTTACAAACTCTGGAAAATTCGAGTTCTTCACGGGAGATAGCACAAGTTTTTGCTCAAGCAATGGAGGTTAGAGGAAAACTGGAGTTAGCACGAGGACAAATTGAAACTGCTTTACAAACTTGGCAAGAAGCGGCTAAAATTTATCAGCAGTTAGATGATACGTCAGCACTGATTAAAAACCGGATTAATCAAGCTCAAGCAATGCAAGCTTTGGGAAATTATCTGCAAGCAAGGAATACTTTAAATTCGGTACAAGAAGTACTACGAAAACAAGCAAATTCTTCTCTGAAAGCTAGAGGATTAACTAGTTTAGGAAATGTTTTGCAAAGTTTGGGTTATTTGAAATATTCCCAAAAAATTCTCGAAGAAAGTTTATTAGTTGCAAGAGAAGTTTACGATATAAATGCTCAAAGTAATGCTTTACTTAGTTTGGGTAATACAAGCCGCGCTCAAAGATATACTGAACTTAGTTTAGGTAATTCAAAAAATGCTGAAGTTTACGCTCAAAGAGCAATTAAATTTTATCAACAAGCGACGCAAATTGCATCTACAACACCCACAACATCTATTATTAGTCTGCAAGCTCAATTAAATCAATTAAGACTTTTAGTTGAGCAAAATCAATTGAGTATAGCTAAAGCTTTATTACCTCAAATTCAGTCTCAGATCAACTATTTACCTGCTTCTCGCACGACTGTAAATATGCGGATTAATTTTGCCGAAAGTCTGAGCAAAATGGTAGAGTATGATATTCCGCGAGAAAATGTTGCTCGGATGTTAGCACAAGCGGTGGAAATGGCTAACAAGTTGCAAGACCAACGCAGTGAATCTTATGCTTTGGGTACTATGGGTGAACTGTATGAACAAACTGGACAGTTATCTGATGCCAAGAATGTGACACAGCACGCTTTAAGGAAAGCGGAATCTATTAATGCTCAAGATATTACTTATCAATGGCATTGGCAGTTAGGAAGGATACTGCAAAAGCAATCAGATATTCCAGCAGCAACGGTCGCTTACAATCAAGCATATAACGCTCTCAAGTCTCTCCGCAACGATTTGGTGGCAGTTAATCCCGATGTGCAGTTTTCTTTCCGCGAAAGTGTGGAACCTGTGTATCGTCAGTATGTTGATTTACTTTTGAAGTCTACTGACAATACTGATAATCTTGTTCAAGCTCGTGAAGTAATCGAATCTCTACAATTAGCTGAATTAAATAACTTTTTTCGCTCACCTTGTGTACAGCCAAAAGTTGGGGTTGATGAATTGGTGGAAAAGCAAAAATCCACGGCTGTTATTTATCCGATTATATTAGATGACCGATTAGAAGTTATTACCAGCTTCCCCGGACAAGATAAAATTTACCGCCACACTACTAAAGTGTCCAAAGACGTATTAGATAACACCGTAGAACAATTACAGAAAGATTTACCTATTGCCAGTCGAGAGCCTGATGTCAAGCAGTATTCACAACAGTTGTACGATTGGTTAATTAAACCTATTGAATCAGATTTAACAAATAAAAACATAAAAAGCCTAGTATTTGTACTAGATGGTTCCTTACGGAATATCCCAATGGCGATTCTTTACGACAAACAACAGCAGAAATATTTGATCGAAAAATATGCGATCGCCTTGACTCCTGGCTTACAACTTGTTGACCCCAAACCATTAGGAAACGTGGCTCTTAAGGCATTAGTTGCCGGAATTGAAGGAGAACAAGTGATTGAAGGAAAATCTTTTTCTTCGCTTCCAAATGTGGGAAAGGAATTGAGACAAGTCCAAGCTGGACTTAAAAAAAGTGAACAATTATTAAATCAAGAGTTTACTAAAAAAAGTTTACAAAACAAGATTCAATCAAATCCTTTTTCCGTAGTTCATCTCGCAACTCACGGACAATTTAGTTCCGACCCAGAACAAACTTATATTTCAGTTTGGAAAGACTTACTCAAAGTTAAAGAGTTAGATACTTTATTGCGAGTCAGAGTCCAAAACCGACCAGAAACTATCGAATTACTCGTCCTGAGTGCTTGCAAAACCGCCACCGGAGACAAACGTGCGGCTTTGGGATTAGCTGGTGTTGCGGTACAGGGGGGCGCACGTAGTACAATAGCAACTCTGTGGACGGTAGATGATGAATCAACTAGTAACTTTATGGGTGAATTATACCGCCAATTGAATGCTGGAGTAACTAAAGCCGCAGCATTGCAAAAGGCTCAATTAGCTATTTTAGCTCAAGAACATCGTCCGTATTTTTGGGCTCCTTATATTCTTGTAGGGAATTGGTTGTAGAAGCTAAAATTCAAGATTTGAAACCTGATGCCATCACACTGATCCTGATATAAAAATCTAACCGTGAGGGTTTCGTTCCTCATTATAAGGAATCTCAACTCCTGGGTGAATAATTGGTATCCAAAATAAGCACCACTCTTGTGGTGTCATGAGTTTTAGAAGTGTAAATATAGCGGTTTTCAGTTGGGTTTGTTCTGGGTTCGTAGTAATACAAATAAAGCGAACCAACGAGGAATTTTCTTGCTCTTAGTTTGCGGTTCTTGACGACATTGCATATTACTTATTTATGGAAGATTTTTTGTCATACCGAAACTTTGTGCCATTAATTTTTAATTAAAGGCAATGTTTTACAGAAATAGAATTTACTTTCAATCTAAAAAGGAATTTCTTGCTCTTGATAACTAGGATGCGATGCTTTCAAATCACAGATAAAAGCAGTTAGAGCATGAATTCCCGTGTACAAAGTTCCACTTTTTGTTTGATATCCTCTAGCACTCCAACCATTCCAACCAAGATTTTTTCCAATCTCGCCAAACTCAGTAATGACAGAATTAGATTTTGACTTCTGCTGCAATTCTTCTTGCTGTTTTCTACTCATTGCTTGAAGTTGAGTTAATTCCTGCTCCCTTCGGGAAAGCACGTTATTTAATCGCTCGACTTCTGACATTAATGGCTCAATACTTTTCTCTAACTCCTTGTTAACCACCTTTGCAGCTTGCTTGTTTAAGGTATTACCCCAGCTATCTTTGTTTGAATCTTCGAGGGCTTTTTCTAAGTCTTTTATTCGTTGTTGGAGTTGTTGATTCTTATTCACTAAATCACGCACGGACTGCAATTCGTTTTCTTTGGCTATTAGTTGCTCGATTAGTTGATGTTTGGCTTGTTCCATCTGAGTCGCGTGCTTCTGGGCAGCAATTATTTCTTCTTTGGCGGCTTTTAGCGCTGCATCTCGGATTTCTACAAATTTTCCCAGTTCAACTTCTGCTTTTTCTTTCTCTCGTTGTGCTAAAGCTTCGGCTATTTTTTGTTCAACTTCGACTGGGGTAAACATTTCCTTTGGGGAAGCTGGTTTTATATCACTACGAAGGGATTCTGGCTGAATTTGGTGTGGTTTGAATAGCTGCTTAACTTCCATTCCTTGAGCGACTGTGTGGTCAAGCAGAACCCAGAAATCATTATTCCATTCGGAAATGATTATTCCGCTATAACCAGTCCAACCCCTATCGTCACTTTTGATTACGATTCGCGTTCCGGGGTTAAGGAGTGGGGGAGTGGAGGAGTGGGGAAGTGGGGGAATATTGTTCGACTTCCCTCGCTCTCCCTCTCTCCCCCTCTCCCGCTCCTCTTTGATTTGTGCTGCTGTTATCTTTGGCGATCGCACAAGTTCCTTTACCAAGTCGTGGCTAACTTTGGTTAGTTGACGCAGTGCTGATACACTCCATTTTTGGACATTGGCGCGTACCAAATGTTGCAGACGTTTTGGAAGTTTTGAAAACCAATTGTAAATTTCGATTGCGGCTTTAGCTATATATTGGGAAGCGCCGAAATCATCGGATGCTAGCCAATTTTCAAATACTTTTTTACCTTTTGGGCAATGAGCAATGCAGTCTTCGTAAATCGAGTTCAATGCTTTTCCATTTTCTATTAAGCCGTCAAAGGTTTTGCGGACGAAGCCGATGAAATGGTTAAGCGTAGTTTTAACTTTACTTTGCAGATCGGGATTCTCAAACCGAGAATAATCAAAGTTTGCGGCGAATACAAATGGGGGGTAGACGTTTTGGGTCTTGTCGTCCGAAGCTAGCTTATGCATAATATAAGGTATCCCTAATAAAAGTATCCCTTTTGTTGAATGGGAAACCAAACCCTCCGAGATTGATTGGTAGTCGTTACGGGGGGTTTTGGCTTTTAAATTATTTCTGTCGCATCAAGCACCGCAAGATTAAAAATTTGTGGCGCTTGTTTTTAGTATGATAATCTCATTATAACAAATTGAGCTAATTATTAGTAACTAATCTATAACTAATCGCTACTTAATGGTAGTAAATGGCTCAATTAGTGAAGCTTGACTGTACTATGGGAGGGAAAACGAAACTTGATGTAAAACATCGTGAGTAAAAGGGTTTTTGTAACTTTGCCTGATTCAGTATTTGAAGAACTAGAGCAGTGGGCTGATTCCCAAGGAAGACCAACTGCTAACCTTGCTGCTTTCTTGATAGAGACTTCCATTAGACAAGCCAAAGAAAGTGGTGAAATAAATCCACAAAAAACAAGGGAAAGTAAGTAAAAATTAATTAGCCATATAGCGATCGTACAAATGTGGTTTATGTATCTATTGTATTGAGAATTCGCAAATAAGTCAATACAAATAATCAATGCAGTTGTAACCACAATTTAAATGTAGTTAAGTTAGAGATACAGAATAATTGAAGGATATGCCAAAAAGAACCTTTATATCAGTTGAAACAACACAGGAAATAAAAGAAGCTTTAAAACGTAAAGCTGGCATAGAAGGAAAAACTGTTACCGATGTTATTTCAAACATGGTTAACGAATATCTAAATGCACCGGCTTCGGAAGCTCATGCGACTAATGTAATTAGTTTGGAACAAAAAGTTCAGGAAATGCACCAAACTCTTGAGAAGCATACCCAAATTCTTAATCAGTACCAGCAATGCTTGGGGGAATTATCAGCCTGAGAGAGGAAAACGAAGCTCTCAGGCGGACTCATCAAAAATTATTACAGCTTCTTAAGGAAAAGCCCGCTGACGATTCAATGGGTTAAATTTTTTCATCTAATTCTGTATTGATTTGATACATACAATATATACAAATAAACAGCAGCATCTATCTCTATTCTCTTACGACTTTTGACACCCAATCAGCTTGCTCAGGATATAATTTTGCCAAATATCCGCATATTTCATAAGCTGCATCTAGATAATAAGCAGAAGGAATTAATAGGCGTTTAAAATTGGCTTTATCTCCTGTTTGAGCTAACCATGAAGCAATACTGGGGAAATACCAATTGCGATAGCGTTCGCGTAAGGGTGTCTCCTTGGGACTCAGCGCTGCTGCAAGCAGATCGCGAATAATAGTGTCTGCTGTTTTTACTGCGTCTTAACCTTTTCCTGCAATAGCTTGTATTTGAGCAATTATCTGAAGTGCTTCTAAAAGTTTTGTCTCATCCTTGATTTTATCTTTAGCCTCAAGAGCAGCAGCAAGGTTTGTTATTTTTTCGCTTGTTGAAACTGATTCCAGTTAATAGTCTAAAGTGCCTTTAGTTTTTCAATGCCATCTTTATGGACTTTTCCCTGAATACGGATGTCTAATTCTCTATGCGAAATTCCCAAGTTTGACTTTTAGTGCTGCCAAATTTTAAGTGCATTCCCGATTCTAAAGGTATTTCACGTCTGTAGATTTGTTCCCAGCCACCTGAACGTAAAATCCAAGTCGTACCATAGGTAGATAAATCTTGTAAATAGTAAGTTCGT
>NZ_JAYGHM010000076.1:0-2601 GCF_034931125.1 Rivularia sp. UHCC 0363
TACTAGTAAGTAATCAATTGCTTGGGGTGAAGATGCTGCTGGAAATTGCCATCGATTCAAGATATGTGAAATTTCTTTTTTAAATAAACTCCCTTGTTTTGCACCAAGAAACTCTTCAATATCGATATATACGGCTTGCAACAATAAAATGCTCGCAACCGTTAAAATTTTATTACCCTGACTTGCTTCGTTCTCAGGCTGGTCTAAACGAATTTTCCCCCAAACACTGAAGCGGTCTTCTTCTTCTAACAACACACAGGCTTTACCTCGGTTATCTGTCAATTCTCGCCACAAAGCTCTCGCCTCTTCTTCTTGACTCGCTTTAAATAAGCTAATCAACCGAAAAGTTTGTCCTTGATAATTAAGAACAGGTACTTGCTGGTCGCGAGACGGATGTACAACGCTTGATATTTCAACGTCCTGCCGTTTCAAAATAAACATGAATTTTTCAGATAACTCCTCACGTCCGGCATTTTTAATATATGGAAGATATAAAAACGTCTTCGTAATATTTAACGCTTTTACCTTTTTTCAACACAATATACCTCTTCAATACCCTATGTGTCCGGATTTTTATGTAACTTTATAGTTAACCTAGTTACATTTTATCTTGGTTTCTTGGAAAAATCACTATTTTCATTGCTTTTTCTTCAGACTACCGATATAATATATAGGCTTACTTTTTAAAGGTGAGATTTTTTGTTTGGGCGCGTAGCTCAGCCGGATAGAGCAACTGCCTTCTAAGCAGTCGGTCGCAGGTTCGAGTCCTGCCGCGCCCGTTTTCGTAATTATCAATTATCAATGCGGGTATTGTTTTTAACTTCAACTCTGCTTTTTTGAAGCAGTTTGGGGGATATAAATCTTTAATTTTATTGTGTAAATCCTATTACTTCATCCTTTTTTGTAACTATTCGTAGAGAACAATCGACTAATACCGTTTCTGTATAAAGCACCGAATTCAGCCTACGCAGGTAGGCTTTGTTTGGGTAGCCCCACCATAGCCAGAGTGAGGGCGATTTAGCGCAGCCTCATACAGAATTGGTATAAGATAAAAAAATAAATTTAAACCAATTTCCGGTAATAGTAAATAAGTTTAATATATCGGATTACTATTTTAATATATTAAAAAAATTCAACATATCTTAATTGGTTTTCTAAAAAATCAGTTTAGCCAACGAGTAATTTCCCTTCAGCAAACCTAGTCCCTATATAAATAACTTTATTAATAAAAATGCTCCCAAAAACGGGACTTACACTTGACAAAGGCTTGTATTTACCTTCGCAAAATGTCATCAATAAGTGAATCGTTCATAGAATGAGTTTTTCGATAAAATCTATAATATTTTATTGAGAAAAATATCTAATTATTAAATTGTCGAAAAGCGAAAAATGTGCTAAGTATTATTCATTCAAGCAACCGGATAACAATCATTGTCGTCCAATTAATAAGAATGTATTAATGATGCTAAACTCTCTAAATTTAGGATAACTGAAATGCAAAAATCAAAGTCAATTCGGATTCCTAAAGCGACTCGCTATCAAAATGCAGCGATCGACTATTACATGGGACTGACAAAATCTTCCTATCTACATTATGGATATTGGGAAGAACCACCTGCACCAGAAGAAGAATTGACCCTAACTCATTTACGTTTAGCTCAAGAAGCTTATGCAGTAAAGCTTTTTAGTTTTATTCCAGAAGGAACAAAAACTTTACTAGATGTTGGTTGCGGTGTGGGTGGGAATACTAAATATTTGTGCGATCGCGGTTTTGCGATCGAAGCATTAGCCCCAGATGCACTCCAGGAAGAAAAGTTTCTTGAGAATACTCAAGGTAAAGTGCCATTTCACTTAACTAGATTTGAAGAGTTCCAACAAGATAAGCTGTACGATTTAGTTTTGTTTAGCGAAAGCAGTCAATATATTGCAGTTGATGATTTAGCAGAAGGTGCGGCTCGTTTACTGGGTGGTGGAGGTTATTTGTTGATAGCAGATATGATGCGTTTTGATGCTGAATACCAAGAAGGAATATTTTCTAATTGTCATGTCCGAGAACAATTAAAAGTAGGTTTAGAAAAAGTCGGATTTACGTTAATTAAATCGGAAGATATTTCTCGTTCAATTGCACCGACACTTGATTTATGCTTAAGTAATTTTAGTACTTTTGGAATAACTACAGGCAAATATATTGCTGATGTGATAAAAATCGCAGTTCCACCACTATATACACTTTTTAGTTGGGCATTTAAGCGCTGGTTAGATGAACCAATTAGAGAAGGATTAGCCGCACGAAAAATTTTTGACAGCCATCTCTGTTATGAAATTCAACTATGGCAGCTATCAAAGATTTAATATTAAATAATTTAATTAATTTAATTAATTTGATGAATCGTGGTAGTGCGAGCTAGAAGCTCGCTATTTATAACTAGTGAACGTCTTGTTTCCTAATAATAATGAGCTTTTCGGATTAATAACGAGAGAGCTTGAAGCTTGTTAAGTAAATAGCAGTAATTAAATGTAAGATAAGACCTCACCACGCCACTTGCTACAACGCGGGAAACCCGCGCAACGCAGTGGCTTCTCAATCTCTCTCCATAAATC
>NZ_JAYGHM010000076.1:2819-38162 GCF_034931125.1 Rivularia sp. UHCC 0363
GGAATTAAGGAGAGGGATTGAGAAGTCAGGGTGAGGTTTTATATTTAATTTTACCCACTTACTCATTTATAACCAGCGAACGAGACGCTTGTCCTTTAGAACATCCTGTAAAGCATTTGTAGTGTCCGGGTCTCGCTCGCTGTTGTTAGCTAGCCAAAATACTCGGACACAATTAATTTGGTCAAATACTGCTAGATTTGATAAATTTTGAATTATGCAGATGCGATACCTTTGCGTTTCTAAAGGTTTATCTTATCAATCAACTAATAATAATTAATCAAATAGAGTACTACTAATTCACCACATTAAGTTATGATTGCTTGAAAGAATGCAAGAATTTCCCCGGTAACAATAAGTAAAAGATATTTGTCAGTTCTATATACCATATACCTTGAGAAGTCTAGATTACCACGACCACATAAAACTAATGTGGTGGAGTAGTAAGGGCGAATAAACAGGAAAAGATCGACAAACAGAATTAATCCCCCATTCCCAATTTAAAAAGAGGTTATTATGTGTGCTACCTTAACCCCCAATCGTAAAAGAGATGTCCAGGTTGCTGAGATTGGTCAAGATACAATAGTTTTGCGATCGCGAACTTGGGAACGATTAAAGTTTGAAGTTGAATATTCACGTCAACGCGGAACTACAGCAAATTCTTATCTGATCCAAGCGGATAAAAAAGCCTTAATTGACCCTCCCGGTGAGTCTTTTACCGAAATCTATCTCCAGGAACTAGCGGAACATTTGGATTTGACTACTCTAGATTATATTATTCTGGGTCATGTCAACCCGAACCGTAGAGCCACTCTAAAAGTATTACTCGCTCAAGCTCCTCAAGCCACCTTAATTTGTACTCGTCCTGCTGCTAATGCACTCAAAACCGCTTTTCCTGAATGGGAATCGCGCATTCAAACTGTGCGGGATGATACTTTAGATTTAGGACGGGGACATCAACTAAAATTTGCGAGCGTACCAACTCCCCGTTGGGCTGATGGACTTTGTACTTATGATTCTGCTACAAAAATTCTCTATACAGATAAATTTTTCGGCGCTCATATTTGCGAAGATGATTTATTTGATAAAGACTGGAAAAGTTTAGATGCAGAACGTCGTTACTATTTTGATTGTCTCCACGCACCACAAACTAAACAAGTCGAAGCTGCTCTAGAAAAGATGGCCGTTTTTCCAGCAAAATCCTATGCTCCCGCTCATGGACCAGTTGTTAATTACAGCCTTAGTCGATTTACTTATGATTACCATCAATGGTGTCAGGGGCAAAAAGTTCAAGAGTTGAGTGTTGCTTTGCTTTATGCTTCTGCTTATGGAAATACAGCAATTTTAGCAGGGGCGATCGCCAACGGTTTAATTGAGAATGGAGTTAATGTAGAATCGATCAACTGTGAACTTGCAGAGACTGCTGACATTACCCGGATTGTAGAAACCTGCGATGGCTTAATTATTGGCTCTCCGACATTAGGAGGTCATGCACCTACTCAAATTCAAACGGCTTTAGGAATAATTCTCTCAACAGCAGCTAAAACCAAGTTAGCAGGGGTGTTTGGTTCTTATGGTTGGAGTGGAGAAGCAATTGATTTACTAGAAAACAAGCTCAAAGATGCTAATTACCGTTTAGGGTTTGAATCAATCCGAGTCAAATTTACTCCCACACCCGAAATTTTGCAACAATGTCAGGAAGCTGGTGCATTATTTGCCCAAAACTTGAAGAAAGCCAAGAAACTGCGTACTCCCCGACAAGTTGTTACAGAAACCCATGTAGATCGTACCGAACAAGCAGTAGGAAGGATTGTGGGTTCCTTGTGTGTAGTTACAACTTGTGTTAGCGGAGCGGCTCTGAAAGAGCATGGAGACACCCACAACGGAGTTTTAACTTCTTGGGTATCTCAAGCAACCTTCAGCCCACCAGGAATCATGATTGCGATCGCTGACGAACAGAATGCAGACTTAATATGTCATCCCGGCAGTAAATTTGTGTTAAATATCCTTAAAGAAGGTAGAAATGTGCGCCGTTATTTTTCTCGGAATAACACATCAGGAGATAATCCATTCATCAATCTTTCTACTAAAACTGCTGTGAATGGTTGTCTTATTCTCACTGAAGCATTGTCCTATTTAGAATGCACCGTACAAAATCAAACCAAATGCGGTGACGGATGGTTAATTTATGCTGTAGTAGATAATGGTGAAGTTTTAGAAAATGAAGGTTTAACCGCTCTGGAACATCGTAAATCTGCTAGCTATTGTTAGTTTATTTAATAATCCATTTTCGCCAATCAACATTATTTTCCTCGCATGGTTGATATAATTCTGGTTTCCCAGATACAAGTACTTCAGCAATCATTTGCATAGACTTAGTTCTACTCGGCAGATAAAATTCAGAATTAGAGTTATAAACATCGGGATGATGCCAATTATCTAGTTGAATAATTTGAGATAATTCAGCCGGTACTATTTCTCTAAATTCTATTTCACTTGCTAAAATTCTGGCTCTGTACCTGTTTACAAGATGAATTATCAAGTCGAAATCAATATAATCAGATAAATGAGGATTTCTCTCAATTTCATTTGAATTGATCGTAAATTGTTCGTCGCGAATGGTTATAAATATAGATTTGGGAATTTCCTCTTGATTGTCCTCTAATTCACCTAAAGGATACTTAACCGGAAAATAAGTAACGAAGGGTTCGTTTATTAGCAAACGACTTCCAAATCCAGAGATCGTTAGCACTGGTTCAACACCATTTAAGCTATACCAACTAACCACTTGCTCTATGGTCAAAGCCCAGTCTCGGTCGTTTCTGAATCCAGTTAAACGAGCCGTTACCATATCGTAATTCATATTATCAAAACCTGGGAAATCCAAGTTACCCGCAGCTTTATCCAGGTAGTCGAGAATATTTTCTGTAGTAAAATTTGCCATAGAAGATTAAGTATTTTTCTTAAGATAGCATTTAGCGTCAAGAACTACACTAATCTTTCGTTAAAAGTGTTATTTATGATGGAAATTATAATTCGCGATTAACTTGATAACTATGATTAATCCCAGGGAAATATACGATTTATTGTTAGATTATGGCACTACAGATACTCAAGTAAAAGAAATTATCATCGGTTTAACTTGGACTTTATGTTTAACCGAAGGTGCTGGTTTATGTATGAGTCCTGGTATAGTCACTCGCACATTACCTTGGTCAGGGACTTTGGTAAACAAGTCTATTTCCGAGTTGGCTCCTTGGTTGCGTTCGTGGGATGCTCATCAAGCCACTGTAGCAATGGCTGCGATTAATTCTGTAATCAATTCTTCATCTTTACCCAATACTGGTACTCTTTTATCTCCCGATAGTTCTGCTAATTTAGCGGTATTTGAGCATTTTTTACCCCAAATTCGCCACAAAAATGTTTGCATAATTGGACGTTATCCGGGATTAAATAAGTATTCCGAGGAAATGCAAATGAAAGTAATTGAACTCCAAGCGGGACCGGAAGATTTTCCCGCACCGGCTTCAGAATTTTTAATCCCAGAAGCTGAGTGGGTATTTTTAACTGCAACTTCTATAGTTAACAAAACCTTTCCTCGTTTAGTTGAGTTAGCAAAGAATTCTAAATTAGTTTTAATGGGACCAACTCTTCCTTGGTTGTCAGATTTAAAACAAATGGGAATCGATTATTTAGCTGGAGTTAAAGTTACTAATTTACCAGCTTTAAGAGAAACAGTTGCAGAAGGTGGTGGTGTGAGAATATTTGAAACTGGTATTCAATATAGTGTAGTTGAGTTGTGAATTAAAGATTTTAACTATTTATTCTCTCTGCGTTCTCCCTATCTCAGCATTTTTTAAGCAATAGTTTTTGAGCGTAATAGAAATAGCTTATACTTTTTCATATAATGCATCTACTTGAAACATGAAAACAGACAAGATTTTTTATAAACTTTTTGGCGAATTTCCTGATATATTTTTTGAATTGATTGGAAAACCATCTACCACATCAAATCTATATACATTCAAAAGCCAAGAGATTAAAGAAACCAGTTTTAGACTTGACGGTATATTTATCACACTAGATTCATCAGATAAAACTACCAAAGAACCAATTTACTTTGTAGAAGTTTAATGTTACAAAGACAAACTATTTTACGATAGATTCTTAACCAGCATTCTTCTTTATTTCTACCAGTATCAACCATCAAATCCAAATTGGTATGCTGTAGTCATTTTTGATACTCGTAAAAACGATGTAGATTATCCCCAGCGTCTAAATTCACTGAAAAATCCCCATTTACGCTGCTTTTATCTGGATGAGATGGAAAGCGTATCATCTGATTCGTTAGGATTAGGAATTATCAAATTAATTGTTGAAGAAAATCAAAAAGCCAAAATATCAGTACAGCAGCTAATTGATAAAGCAAGACTTGAAGTTAAAGATGCAGCTATCCAAAGAAAAGTTTTAGAATTGATAGAGGCTATTCTAGTTAATAAATTTCCTAATTTAAATCGGGAGGAGATAAAAGAAATGTTAAGTTTAGAATTAATTAAGGGTACGAGATATTACGAAGAGTTGAAAGAAGAAGTCAGGGGAGAAGTTAAGGAAGAAGTCAAAGTAGGAATGATAACAAAACTTCTACAGCGTGGAATGACTGTGGAAGAAATAGCCGACATTTTAGAGTTAGATGTAAAACTTGTGAGAAAGGTAGTAGAAGAGAGTTAAATACAGAAATCCGTAGGTAACTTTCTATAAAAGAGACGTAGCATTACTACGTCTCTACATTGTTTTTCTGCAAAGGTCTGATAATTGATTCATAAAGGATATTTACTATGAAGCTGCTTGCATTCTTCCTTTAATATTCCAGATTTTATTTTTATAGAAGTCGGACATTTAGCGATAATTTCTTCACATGACATATTAATCATATTGGGGTTGTAATCATCTCCAAAATCATCAGCACCCGCACCATAGACTATTTCGGAAATACCAGCCCAAAAGCAAGTAGCTGCACACATTGCACAAGGTTCGCAGGTAGAATAAAGCGTATAACCAGATTCTAAAGAAGCGGTTTTTAGACGGGTGGTTAATTTACGTAAAACGTTAACTTCAGCATGAGCAGTTGGGTCTGCACCAGATTCTACAGTATTTCCGGCTCGTTCGACAATTTCATTATCCTTGACAACTACCGCACCAAAAGGAGTTTTGCTCTTTTCTGCTTCTGCGATCGCAACTTGCATTATTTCTTCAGGGGTCATAATCGGCTGTCAATTATTAGTTATCAACTAACAATTATCAACGATATATAAAGAATTGGTACAATTTTTTGATTTTAAGTAAAGACAAATAAATATTTGGGGACAAAATTCCGTTAAATTACGACTACAGAATCATATACCCAATTACCAATTACCAATTACCATGATAATAGACAGTTTTCGCGCTAAATTACGCAAAGAAGCGCAGATTTGGAGAGATGAAGGACTTATACAGGATTCTCAGTACGAACTATTATCCCAAAAATATCAGTTTGATAGTTTAGATAATGTTGCTCAAGACCGCTTCATTTTCATTTTGATTGGAGTCGGTTGTATCCTTGTAGGATTGGGTGCAATTACTTTTGTCGCGGCTAATTGGCAAGCATGGTCGCGTGAAGTAAAGTTAATTTTACTATTAAGTTTATTTTTTGCAACAAATATTATTGGTTTTTTCCTGTGGAGAGAACCCATATTAGATAATGCGGGTAAGAAACGACGACAGCGTAAGCGAATATTCGGACACGGATTGTTACTTTTAGGGGCTTTACTTTTGGGCGCAAATATGGCTTTTATGGCGCAGACATTCCATATTAGCGGTGCTGATTATGAGTTATACATATACTGGGGAATTGGCGTTTTGGTAATGGCTTATAGCCTCCGCTTAGCTTCTTTGGGAGTATTCGCTTTCGTCCTCGTTAATGTTGGATATTGGATGGGATTAGGAAACTTGTGGAGCGTTAATAATGAATTTTCTTTGACACGATTGATGATAGAACATATGCCAATTTTATGGTTGGCACTATTTGTACCGCTTGCTTATATTTGTAAATCGCGGTGGATTTTTGCGTTATCTACAGTTGCTTTTGCAACTTCATTGCAGTTTAGTTTAGAAAGATATTATAGATACTCAACTTCTTTAGTTAATTCTTTTACTTTTGCACTTCCAGCAGCGTTATTGTGGAGTTACGATGATTTACTGTTTCCCAAAGTTAATCAAAGATGGTTTCAATCGGTTGCGCGTAATTTAGCACTGTTATTTCTCAGTATTCTATTTTATATACTTTCCTTCAAGGGATATTGGCAATTTTCTAATTATTCTTCTGCAAATAACAACCCGATACCAAATTTATTTTTGTTAATACATTTGGGAATTCTTACCGCTTTAGCTATATACCAATGGTTTCATTTGCTGCGTCAAAGAATAGATATTACAAATATTGCGATCGCCATCTTTTTGGTAATATCAGCTTTTGCTCCAATAGCGCGTCAAAATATTGGTGAAACGGCAGTTTTAGCAATATTTGTATTCAATTTGATGTTAGCATTATTAGCCTGCGGAATGGTTCGTCAAGGATTGCAATTAAATCAAAGACGGGCTTTTTGGGGAGGAATGATATTGTTAACGCTACAAATTATTACCCGGATGCTCGAATATGATACGGCTTTATTATTGAAATCTTTGGTTTTCGTATTATGTGGAGTCGCTGTTATTGGTGCAGGATTATGGTTTGAACGCCATTTATCAGTTAGCAGTCAACAATTAACTAATAAATAATCATGAAATCTCAACCTTTTCCCGATGAATCTTCTGAAAAACAACTTATTCCAGATTCTCAGATAAATTTGCCATTAGCTAATAAGCCAATACCAATATTACGTTTAGTAATACCTTTATTAATTCAAGCCGGTTTACTTTTAGCAATACCAGCCCAATCAATTCAAACTTACCTTACAGGTAAAACGGTGATTTTACAAACCGTACCTGTAGACCCTTACAGTATATTAACTGGTTACTATCAAACTTTAAGTTATGACATCTCAACAAAAAATACTTTAGAAAAACTTCCTGGTAGTAAGGACTTATTAAAAGATGGAAACGGTTTTTATGTAGTACTCCAGCAAGAAAAAACTATTGGTAAGGGAATTCCTAAAGCTTGGAAACCAGTACGGTTAAGTGAAAAACTTCCCGATTCCCTTCCCGAAAACCAAGTAGCCTTAAAAGGGAAATATCAATATAATTCAGTTACATACGGTTTAGAAAAATATAATATTCCAGAAGACCAACGTAACCAAATTAATGAGAATATATCTCAAGCTGCAAGAAGCGCAACACAAAGAGATGAACAACCTATTGTAGTGGAAATCAAAGTTGATTCCCAAGGTAAATCGGTACCTATAAGTATGTGGGTAAAAGAACGTAATTATAGGTTTTGATAGTTATGAGTTATCAGCGAGCAGTCAATATCTATTTTTATAAATGCAGTGTTATGTTTTTACCGGACATCAAATCACTTAATGTGTAAACTGATGAATTTAAAACTATTCACTATTCACTGTTCACTGTTCACTGCTTACTGATTCACTCTTCGCGACGTAATTGCCAAGCGGCTCCAAAAGCTGCTCCCGCACCGGCAAGCAAACCAGTACTCATTCCCTGTATAGTTTTATTAACAGGGTTTTGAGTCAAACATTCGCTTGTCACCTGAGTAGCTTGCATACACATAGTACTTTCAGCCCAGCTAGAGGTACCACCCAGCACCACACCAGAGACGCTACAGGAAACAATTAATAATAAAAGGCGTTTATTCTTTCTATCCATAGATAGGTTTCTGAATATCTTAAGGAATATTTTTCTTTATCCAATGTACATAAAAGTTGGTGTATTGTCAGCATGATTTATATAAAACTATAAGTTTTTCTCAGGTATTTTTTTTTGTGTGGAGTGAAAATATAAAATCATTCGTAAGAAAGATTAATGGGTTCGTACAGTAGTAAGGACACATATAAGTTATCAGGGGTCGGGGTAGTGCGAGAGTCCCGCTCGATGGTTGCTTTTAGCTCGATGGTTGTAACGAGCGAATTCGGCTCGCACTAGGAATGCATAACCCAGCAAAATTAATGTGGTGGAGTAGTAGTGCATTTCATTAGTTTTGATGGGCTTTTATATTCTGTAGTGCCAGCGTCTCGCTCGCTAGTAAATAAATTAACCCGTCATATTTAATGCAATCGACCAGTAGTATAGGACTTACACATTGACAGAAAATACAAAATATGGATGTGGGGAAAGCCATATTTATAGGGGTTTAGCAGTGCTAAACCCCTACTATTGCATTGATTTTAATTTTAATGAGTGAGAAATTCGTAGTGGGAGCGTCTCGCTCCCTGGTGGTAGCTAGCGAGCTTTTCGGCTCGCACTAAAAATACATTACCAATCAAAATTAATCTGATGAAATCCTCATAGTTCACACCAACCGAAATTTCGATTTAGTCAAAACCATTGTGGCTGCTAATCCAACAAATACGCTGACAGGTACCTGTGATTCCGGTACTTTCTTGCGTATCGGCTCATCTTTTTTTACATATGTATAAGAAACTGCGACAGTCGCACCTGCATAAGTTTCAAAACCAGCTAACAGATTACCTGCACCTGTAGCTTTTGAGTTACCTATAGCTTCAACAAATAATTTAAAACTACCATCGCCAATAAAGGGGGTAAAATCATCTTTGACGGTGAAAAATGCCGATTCTTTTTTAGTGTTAGAAATTTTTGTTAATGTCACACCCGAAGTGCCACCAAAATCTAAGCTTCCATCGTATGCGTCCAATTTCTGCGTTACCGATGCAGTAGGTAAACTTACCAGTAGTAAGGAATTATCTGGCTTCTTTAAACTAATTTCAGCGGCAAGATTCCCGGTAATAACTGCTGCTTGAGCGTCTCTGTTTTCTAATTCTATCGAACCCTGCACTTCACCACTTAATTCAAATAGAACGCTTTCTAAATCGCCTAAGTTACTATTGAACTTTGGTAATGTGATTTGTTTTTTAAAGTTAGTTTTTTCTAAATCAATCAAGTTTTCATATCTAATTGTAGAAGCTTGTACAGCATTTATCGGTGCTAATATTGCAGCAAAAGCTGTCACCATCACCTGAAGCTTAGAAATGGATAGATGCATAATTATTCAACCTATATATTGTTTGCGTTTTTTAATGACTGTCAATTCAACGCACCCTTGTCTCTAAAAAAGAGATTAATTGAGTTAGATATTTTAAGCAATATTACTTAAGTAAATTCATGAAAAGTTTATATAAAAACTCCGGATATGTCCAGTTATATATATTTTATGTAAGTAAAAAATAAATGATTTGTTCTAGTTGGTTCTGTTAGTAAAAGCTTTACAAATCAACAGTTAATACTTTATAAACTTGATTGTTTTTAATATATTGCTTGAAATGGAACGTGGGTATGGTATTTGTACTGAATTTGGGGCATGATTGAAGCGAGGGTTATTTTAGTTGTAGGTTAGCTTCACGGCGCACGAAGAAATATAGCTAGTCAGGAAAAATTATATTTGCAACCTAAACCAACGTTGCATTATTGGAATTTAAAAAAATGCAAACGAGGATAATAATCTTTATCGCAATTATGATGTTGGGTTACGACACGATTAAAGTAGATTCTCGTGATGAAAACAAAATTGGTTTTCGTGTCTAACCCAACCTACCATCTACCATCTTTGGATAATAATGTTTGTAAGCAATTATGATGTTGGGTTACGACACAATTAAAGTAGATTGTCGTGATGAAAACAAAATTGGTTTTCGTGTCTAACCCAACCTACTATCTTATTCATTGACTAATTTACTCAACGATCAAATTAAAAGGTAAACGAGCATACACACCTAACGGGTCATTCATCTGTTGTAAAGTTGCCAATTCTGCTTGTAATTTCTCAAATTCCTTAGTCAAAGGATGATTTGCTTTTAACGGATTACTACTTTGATTAATTTTTAAAACAGTTTGGGCATCTTCAGCGACTTTACCAAAAAAGCGTTCGCTAAAGGTGCTGGCTTTGGGATACTCTTCCAATTGCCATTTATCTCCTAACTTTGCTTCGGTCGCTGCATATGCGATCGCAGCATCTAAACCACCGATTTCGTCAACTAAACCAATATCTTTTGCTGCTTTCCCAGACCAAACTCTGCCTTGAGCGATTTCTGCAACTCTTGCTTGCGGTAAGTTTCTACCTTTGGCGACTTTATCTACAAATTTACCGTAAATTCGGTTGACGCTACTTTGAAAAATCGCTAATTCTTCGGGAGATTTGGGACGAGTTGTGGTTGCAATATCCGCATAACGTCCGGTTTTAACGCTATCCCAAGTTATACCGTTGTCGTTGGCTATTTTTTGAAAATTCGGTATGCTCCCAAATACACCGATGGAACCCGTAACGGTATTCGGTTCGGCAAAAATCCGGTTGGAATCTACAGCTATCCAATAACCACCGGATGCTGCGGTATCACCCATTGATACTACAACTGGTTTGACATCGCGAGTTAATCGGATTTCTCGCTGAATGATCTCGGATGCGGTAGCGCTACCACCAGGAGAGTTTATCCGTAAAACCACTGATTTAATATCTTTATCTTGACGAATTCGGTGGAAAATTTGAGCAAAACGGGTTCCTCCGATTTCTTCGCTTTCTCCATCACCATCAACAATACTGCCTTCTGCATAAACTACGGCTATCTTGTTTTCGGAGTTTCGGTTTTTACCCATATCGCCAATTTGAGCGTATTGGTTCAAATCAATTTGTTTAAAAGATATTTCTTTGCTCTGGGTCTTGGTTAACTCTTTGAGTTCGGTAACTACTTCGTCATAATAGGCAACTTTATCTACCAACCGGTTAGTTTTGGCTTCGTCGGCTTCTAAAATACCCTTACTATCGGCGATCGCTTGCAGTTGTTGCGGGGTCATTTTGCGGCTTTTACCTACAGTACCGCGCCATTCTCCCCACAAATCGTCCAATAATGTTTGAATTTGTTCGCGGTTCTCCGGACTCAATTGTTTTAAAATCAGCGGTTCAACAGCACCTTTGAACTTTCCAACCCGGACAATTTGTACCCCCACACCAAACTTTTCCAAAGCTCCAGCTAGGAACATTGGTTGCGAACTCAAACCGTTAATTTCCATTCCTCCATAGGGATTTACCACAACGGTATTCGCTACCGAACTCAGATAATATTCTTTTTCACCCCATCCGACACCGTAAGCAACAACTTTTTTACCCGTATCGCGAAATTGTGTTAATGCTTGGCGAATTTCTTTGAGAGTTGCAAAACCAGTACTTTCTGTTCCCGAAGAGTCTCTTGCATCCAAATAAACACCAACAATTCGGTCGTCGGTACGGGCTTTTTCTAAAGCATCCAAAACTGATCGCAGCGTCATCCGTTTTTGATTATTACCCGACAACGCTTGCTGCAAAATTAAACTCGAATCTGGTTCCCCATCAGTGATTTTGGTTGATAAATCAAACACCAACATTGAAGAATCTTTTACTTTTGGTCCCGAATCAGTGGAAGCAGCAGCAAAAAGTAGCAAAATAAACCCCGTACTGCCCAAACCGACAAAAATCAATAATCCTAATAAGCTACCAATTAAGCTGGCAAAAGTTTGCTTGATAAAATTACCCATATCATTTCCTCTTAATCCTCTGCTTTATTAATAAGTATTTACGTTTAGTTGATTAGTTATACCAATTTGAACAATAGATGTAACTGATGGATTTTAGCAAATGTTGCTGTATTAGCTTTTTTAAACCCAATAAAATTCAAAATGGTATTAGGTTTATAGTCACTTTAACCGCGAAAACGGGGCAACTACAAACCAAAAAATTATCAAGAGCATTTCATTTCAGTTTTCATAAATCATGCTTCAGCCTTTGTGTATATATTTGTGATGTCCGCGAAAAAGACCTAAATAGTCAATAAATCACAAATAAAATCTTATTGTGCTTTTTGTAAACAATCAGAATGTTTTAGCTGTTCTAGTGTAGCGCTACCAGTACAAAATAGTACCGTACTAATTTCGGCAATTAAAACTTTGGCTAAATCGTAAAGGGTAGCTTCAGAAGATGTAGCGGCTTGTAAAAACGGCATCGCTAACCCTGCAATATCCGCTCCCAACGCGATCGCCTTCGCAACATCCACTCCATGACGCAAGCCTCCCGAAGCAATCAAAGGTACATCAGGTGCGATCGCCCGAATCCCCGTGATACATTCCGCTGTCGGTACCCCCCAATCTGCAAAGGTTCTGCCCAAACGTCGCTGTAAAACATTATCAGCACGTTCGCTTTCTACCAAAGCCCAAGAAGTGCCACCCGCACCAGCTACGTCAATTGCTGCAACTCCTGCTCCAATTAGCTTGTGAGCCATTTTAGCCGAAATTCCATTCCCGACTTCTTTCACGATTACCGGCACTGGTAACTTTGAACATAAAGTGGCGATTTTGTCCAGCACACCCCGGAAATTAGTATCACCTTTGGGTTGAATGCATTCTTGTAAAGGATTGAGATGCAAAATCAGCGCATCGGCTTCCAATATATCAACAACTCGCAAACATTCATCCAAACCGTAATTGTAATTTAGTTGGACTGCACCCAAATTAGCAAACAATAGTACATCGGGAGCATATTTACGAACTGCAAAAGTATCGGAAACCTCTGGATTTTCTACCGCAACTCGTTGAGACCCAACACCCATAGCTAATCGGTAATGTTGAGCAACTTTCGCTAACCGACAATTGATAGTCTTGGCTTCTTCGGTTCCCCCAGTCATCGAAGAAATCAATAGCGGTGCGTTCATCAGTTTTCCCAAAAATGTAGTACTGATATCGATTTCGTCCCGGTCAATTTCCGGTAGACAAGAATGGTCAAAATGATATCGTTCCAAACCAGATGTTGTTTGACGAAACTGAACATCTTCCTCTAGACAGATGCGGATGTGATCGGCTTTACGGGATTCGGTTGCTGCTGAGTAATTTGTAGAAATCTTCACGGTGGAGACTGGAATTAATATTAACTGCTATTTTCTCAGTCTCTAGTATTTTGGGATTTTTTAGAGTCAAACAAGAACTTTTGATTACTTTATTAACAATTGGCACAACTTTCAGATAATTTAGCTTTGTGTTGCGGGAGACAATAGAAAATAGGGGATAGGGAATAGGGAATAGAATCAGCTACGATAATAAGATTCTGCTCCCGTAATTTTATAGGTACCAAAGAACATATACAGCATAATGCCGTTACATTCCTTCTACTCCCTCTCTTGGTCAGCTACAAGATGCGACTTGCGTCGTCGCGGGGTCTGACCGCTACTCCCTACTAGCAATTCCTTGACAGTATTAATTTGCTCTTGAGTAAAAGCTGCTTTTTTCAGATGACTTAAAAAAGTAGGTTGAATATATCTTGCATCTAAGTTAATAGCTTGACGGTAAACTTGTTGAGCAAGACTTTTATCTTTATTATCCCAATAAGATATTGCCGCAGCAACTAAAGGATGAGGATTATTTGGTTCTAATATAGCAGCACGGTTAGCGGTTGTAATAGCTAAGGGATAAATTTTTAGTTGATGTAATGCCAAACTCAAATTATAAAATGCAATTTCGTTATCTGGTTTGAGAAATCCAGCCCAACTGTGAACTATTACTGCTGCTGGTAAATTTCCATCGACTAAATAAACGATTCCTAAAGCATTGTAAGCAGGAACAAAATCAGGTTTTTGATAAATAGCTTTCCATAAAGATGTAGCAGCTTCTCCTTCCTTACCAGCCAAATGTAAAGTCCAACCTAAATTCACTCTTCCCGAAATATTTTCTGGTTCTAATTCAACAGATTTTTCCATCGCTGTTATGGCTTCATTGTATCGTCCCTGTTGCCGGAGTTGAAGTCCGAATAGTCGATATTCACCCGCAGATGCAGCAAAAGCCGGTTGATATATTATTAAAAAAACTGATGAAACAAGTATCGGAATAATTCTTTTGACAGCAGGAATCATCATAAAAGCTAAATAAAATAATACTTTATTGATAATTGATTAAGCTGCATTGGTTTATTTGTCGAGTACAGTATGATACTTTTAAGAATGAGTTTTTATATTAGTTTCTATTTAGCGTTTATACATGATTGATTTAGGGGGAAAAGTAATTTTAGTTACAGGTGCTTCATCCGGGATTGGTGCGGTAACGGTAAAAGTTTTAACAAAAGCTGGTGCTGAAGTAATTTTGCATTATGGGAATAATTTAGAAAAAGCACAAACAGTTGCAGAAAGTATTGGTAGCAATAGTATTCATTTATTACAAGCAGATTTATCTGTAGAAAATGCATCGGTAAAATTATGGCGAGATGCCTTATCTTTAACCGGACATATTGATGTTTTAATTAATAATGCAGGAATAATGCGATCGGCAGGAATAGAATCCGAACTTGATATTTGGACAGCAGCTTGGAAAAACACTTTACAGGTAAATTTGATCGCTGTAGCTGACTTATGTAGGGAAGCTATTCCACATTTTAAAAGTCGTAACGGTGGAATAATTATTAATATCGCCAGTCGTGCAGCATTCCGAGGTGATACCCCAGAATATATGCACTATGCTGCTTCTAAAGGTGGTGTTGTTGCTTTAACTCGGAGTATTGCCAGAGGTTTTGGAAGTGATGGTATTTTAGCCTATACCGTTGCACCGGGTTTTGTTCGTACCGAAATGGCAGAGAAATTTATTCAAGATTACGGTGAAGATTTCGTAACTCGTGATATTCCTTTGGGTAAAATAGCCCCTCCCGAAGATGTGGCAAATGTCATTGCTTTTTTAGCATCGGGTTTAGCACCTCACGCTACAGGTACAACTATTGATATTAATGGTGCTTCTTACGTGCGTTGAAAAATATTTTTAACTTAAAGGAATTAATAACGGAATTAAAAAGATAAAAATGAAGATAAAAAAGTCGAACTACATTAACTCTTAACTCTTAACTCTTAACTCCTAACTCCTAACTCCTAACTCCTAACTAAAACTACTCTTCCACACTCTCAACAAACTTCGACGCAAACTTAATTTTCTTAGCTCTATACCAAAAATCATTTATTTCATTCCAAAGAAATCCCCGGTTAGGTGCATTAATTGGAAAATCAGTCAGAATACTCGCCATTGAACCTAAATCTTCACCATTTGCAGAAACAAGATAACCAGTTTTTTCTTTCTCATCAATCCCCACAATGTAAGTAGGTGCGGGATATAAAGACAACCCATCTATGGATTCTTTAGAGAATTTAACTTTCAAACGATTATCTTTTTTTGTATATCCTGTTTTTGTACTTTTCAACTGTACGAAACAAAAGGGGATATAATCTTTTTGTCCGATTAATTCCACAACGCAATCAACATGAGGTAAGTAATCATCTAAAAATCGAATATTAAAAATAGCTCCATCATCCGAATGAGCTTCCGTCATTAAAGCCACGAAAATATCTTTTACTGATTGTTCTAATTCATTCACCATCTTTATCAATCTCCCTTTACAACAAGTAATATCGCTTCGATTCTCGCAATAATTCCGTAACAAACTATTTAAATCTTTCTATGTTAAAAATGTCAACACTAGCAATTCGGATATATTCAATATCTTCCAAGTTCTCAACACCAAACTTTTTTATAGACAAGATAAAACAAGAGCCAATTATACGTAAATCAAATGGTATCACATGAGTGGGAATATCAAACATCCATCCCGTACCAGCCCATGCTGTATTTTCTGAGCGTTGCCATACTACCTGGGTGTATCCTCCATTTAAGTGAAAAATTACTCTTACAACTTCTTTTTCAAGAATAAATTCCTCTTTCATCAAATTACTTTGCTATTAAATAAGGGCAGGCAAGAATGCCCACCCCACAAGATTTATCTTCTATTTATGCAACACCTTAATCCAAAATTCTAAGCTGTTTCTCGCAACTTATCCAACACGCTGGTATCTTCCAAAGTCGAAGTATCCCCAGAAACCTCTTGTCCTGCTGCTAAACTACGCAACAATCGCCGCATAATCTTACCAGAGCGAGTTTTTGGTAAAGCATCGGTAAAGCGGATTTCACCCGGACGTGCGATCGCGCCGATTTCCTCAACTACGTGTTTTTTCAATTCTTTAGTCAACTCTTCACTACCTTGATGACCACCTTCCAAGGTCACAAATGCAACAATCTCTTCCCCTTTAATTTCATCGGGTTTACCCACCACAGCGGCTTCAGCTACCGCCGGATGGGAAACAAGAGCGGATTCAACTTCCATCGTACCTAGCCTATGTCCGGATACATTCAAGACATCATCAACTCTTCCCATTACCCAGAAATAACCATCTTCATCTTTTCTCGCACCATCACCAGCAAAGTAAACATATTTACCATCCTTGGGTGGAATATGTTCCCAATAGGTACGGCGGAAGCGTTCGGGGTCGCCGTATACTGTTCTCATCATACCGGGCCACGGATGACGAACTACGAGATATCCACCTTCGTTATTTTCAACCGTGTTGCCGTCTAAATCTACGATATCTGCAAGGATACCGGGAAAAGGACGAGTTGCGGAACCAGGTTTAGTCGCGATCGCGCCGGGTAAAGGTGTAATCATGATGCCGCCGGTTTCTGTTTGCCACCAAGTATCTACAATTGGACAGCGCTCGCCGCCGATTACCTGGTGGTACCACATCCAAGCTTCCGGGTTGATTGGTTCGCCTACGGTTCCCAGCAACCGCAGGGATGATAAATTCCGCGCTTTGGGATGTTCGTCACCCATTTTGGTAAAGGCGCGAATTGCTGTAGGTGCGGTGTAAAAAATTGTCACGCCGTACTTTTCCACTACATCCCAGAAACAGCCGGGATTCGATTTACGAGGCGCACCTTCGTACATTACCGTGGTTGCACCGTTGGAAAGGGGGCCGTAAACGATGTAGCTATGTCCAGTAATCCAACCCACATCAGCAGTACACCAATATACATCAGTATCCTGTAAATCGAATATCCATTTGGTGGTCATGTGGGTGTAAAGGTTGTAGCCACCAGTGGTGTGAACGACACCCTTCGGTTTACCAGTACTGCCAGAAGTGTATAAAACAAACAGCACATCTTCAGCATCCATTGATTCTGCGGGACAATCTGCGGAAACCTCTTTTTGTAAATCGTGCCACCAATAATCCCTTCCCGATTCCATCTGAACATCTTGCTTAGTACGCTGTACCACCAAGACCTTTTTTACCGAAGGTGCAGCGTTATTTTCCAAAGCCTTGTCAACTTGGGGCTTGAGAGGAACGATCGCATCCTTACGAAAACCACCATCGGCAGTAATTACCACATTTGCTTTGGCATCGTTTAATCTATCGCGTAAAGCTTCCGCACTGAAACCACCAAATACAACGTTGTGAGGAGCGCCGATTCTGGCACAAGCTAACATGGCGATCGCCGCTTCGGGAATCATCGGCATATAAATGCCCACGGTATCGCCTTTTTTCACCCCTAGTTGTTTGAGTGCGTTAGCGAATTGACTAACTTCGCGGTGCAACTGTGCGTAAGTAATGGTGCGCGAGTCTCCCGGTTCACCTTCCCAAATAATCGCGGCTTTATTTTTGCGGGCAGTAGTGAGATGTCTGTCAAGACAGTTGTAAGAAATATTAATTTTACCGTTAACAAACCACTTAGCAAAAGGTGGTTGCCAATCTAAAACAGTATCCCACTTTTGAAACCAGTCTAACTCTTGTTCGGCAAGTTCAGCCCAGAAAGCTTCGGGGTTTGATTTTGCCTTGTCGTAGAGACGCTGGTAGTCTTCTAAGCTTTTAATGTGGGCATTTTGCGAGAATTCTGCATTGGGAGGGAATAAACGCTTTTCTTGGAGAATTGATTCTATATTTGTTTCAGCCATAATTTGTAATCAAGTTCGTTATAGTTATTGTCTATTTTTAACTAATAAATGTCCGAGAATGTTTAGATTTTCCGGATTGCTATAGGAGTTATGAACTATGCATCTCTGGCGCATGATAGCAAGGAGTAAGATAAATACAAAGTTAATTGACATACATTGATACATTTCGATATTTCTATGGTGTATAAGATTAGCCCTCACCCTCGAAGGGTAAAATTTCTGAAGGCATAGTTAAATTTTTTACTATTGCTCCTTTGATGCGTTTAGCGGGATTTTATGACATTCCAATTCGTTTGACAATGGAAGATGTAGTTGGAATCACCATTGAAGACGAAGATAAAGTTATTAAAGGAAGGATGGATATTTTAGCAGTTAATCAAGCTGAAGCAACTATCGCACCGCCTTTTTGGGTTTTGGTAATTGAAACAAAAAATAGTGAGATCGATGTATTTGAAGGTTTACCGCAATTGTTAACTTACGCTTTCAAAAGTTTAGAGCAACAATCCTCAGTTTGGGGTTTAGTTACTAGAAGATTAATCAAAGTATTAATTACTACAAGTTATCTTAAAATATCATTAATATCTTACTATAAACACAGAATTAATCTATGAATAATGTTAAATAACTTTAATGGAAGCACAGCCACGAGAGATAAAAAACTATCAAACAGCAGATGGTAAAGAACCTTTTGCAAAATGGCTCGACTCGCTGCGAGATATGCGAGCAATAGATAAAATTGAAAAAAGGCTTAAGCGAGTTCAAGCAGGAAATTTAGGAGACTACCGTTCTGTAGGAGAAGGTGTTTTTGAATTTAGAATTAATTATGGATCTGGATATCGCATATATTTTGGACAAATAGGAACAGTAATTATACTTATTCTTTGTGGTGGCGATAAAAGTACACAAGAACAAGATATTCAAACAGCAAAGGAATATTGGAAAAATTATGAAAGAGATTAAAACACCGACAAGTACAAGTTATAGAGAATATCTAATTAATTCGTTACAAAATCCCGAACGTGCTGCTGGTTACATCGCAGTAATGTTGGAATTAGATGAGGAAGGTTACGACGCTAAAATTTTTCGTTCGGCTTTGGAAGAAGTTGTAGAAGCAAGAAAACGTAGCGATAATTATTCCGAAACAGCACAACAGCATTACGAACAACTCGATAAAATTCTGGCTGAAACTGGTGGTGCGGAAATTCTGAAGTTAGTGGAATTTTTGGATGCTTTGGGTTATCGAATTACTCTTGTGGATAAGGATTGAAAGGAATAGGGAACAAAAATTGTACTGAGTTATCTTCTGAAATGTAATTTCTATAGTAGTGCGAGCATCTTGCTCGCTCTTCCTTTTCTTCCTCCGCGCTCTCCGCGTCTCTGCGGTTTATTCTCATTATTATCGCAAATAAAAGATGGTGCGTTACGGCATTTTCAATATGGTAATTTAGAATTCAATATAATTCGAGCCGTAACACACCCTACAAGAAACCACTACCAATTACCTAAACTGGCAAACAAACAGTAAAAATACTTCCTTCACTCAACTTAGAACGTACCGAAACCTTACCACCCATTCCTTCAACCAAAGTTTTAACTATCGATAAACCCAAGCCAGTTCCACCAGTACGGTTACGGGCTTCATCTACTCGATAAAAACGCTCAAAAATCCGCGATTGATGTTGTAAAGGTATGCCATAACCCATGTCACAAACTTGAATGCATCCTTCATCTTCCTGCCGAGATAATTTTAAAGTTATCGGCGAATTTGCTTCGGAATACTTAACAGCATTGTCAATCAAATTAAGCAATACTTGTTTGAGACGGTTATAATCTGCTTTGACTTCAATTAAATATGTTGGAGCCTCAATTATAATATTGCGATCGCTGTATTTATCTGCCATTTCCACAACTTCGCTGACTACATCATTCAAGATGCAGTTTTCTATATTAAAATGTAAATTACCGTGGTCTGCTCTGGCTAATTCCAGCAAATCTTGTAATAAACTTATAGTACTTTCTGCTTCCGATGCAGCGGTTTCTAAAGCTTCCTTTTGGATTTCCGTTAAGTTCTGCTGTCGTCGCAATACGCTTTGCAAATAACCATGTACAATTGTTAGGGGAGTACGTAATTCGTGAGATACGTTACTAACAAATTGCCGCTCTTTCTCCCAAGATTCGGAAAGACGAGAAAGCATCATATTACAGGTTTCAGCTAACTGTTTAATTTCGGTAGGAGCTTTATCAAAATATAGTTGTGCTTTTCCTAAATCGTCAGCAGAAATCACTTCTGTCATTTGACTTAGCTCCCGTAAAGGTTTCAAAGAACGCTGAATATAAAAGGCGATCGCACTAGCCATGATAACTATTACGAAAACGCTAGTAACGCCCACACTTTGTATCATTGCGATAAACATGGCTTGATCGCGAGTAATATCTTGCGCTACCGAAATGTTTCCGATTATCTTCCCTTGTATTTTTAAAGAATCGCTACATAATACAAAATAGCTATTATTGATTTGGACAACTTTAGGTTTAATAGGTATACGTCTCAAAGAAAATAATTGATTTTCATGAAAGTTAGATGATTTGATTAAAGTATTGGATTTCACTAATACTTTATTGTCTAAGTTTTCTATCCATACTAATGTGTTATTATTCTTAAAATTATCAATTGCTTGGGAAATAGCTTTTTCTTGTGGAACCATTTTACTCAACATTTCTACATCATGCGGTACCTGTGTAGCAATTTCTTCAATATTCTTTTTATGACTTTCAATTAATATTTGCTGCATTCTCCAACCAGTCCAAGAAGCGAGACTTCCTAAACCCAAAATAGAAAAAGCAGCAACACCGGCTGTTAAACGTAATCTTAATGAATTCGGATCGATTTTTTTAATAAGCTTATTTATCCTTTTCATTTTTATAATTAAATAATTTATATTTATATAAAACTAACTTATTTACTTACTATATTGTCGGAACCTCACCCCCTTCCCCTCTCCTTACCAAGGAGAGGGGTGTCCGGAGGACGGGGTGAGGTTAAGAACACTTTTTATTTGCAAAATCACATTTATAAACAAATGGTTGTTCGAGTACTATGTTAAAACTGCATAACCGAAGGTTGCGTTAAACTTACGACACCAAATAGCTACAGATTTGAAGTTTGATACATCTACGTTTTCAGGAATTTCGTACTTTTGAACTCCATTCGTGCTTTTCAAAGCAGCAATACTTACATAATCAGCTTCTTTAATTCCGGTAATTGGTAACTTATCGTCTTTGTGCAGAATTACGAATAAATCGGGACCGTTATCGGATTTAAACTGGTTATCAAATTCAATGTATTTCTTCCCGTTTTCAGTAATAATACTAGCTGTTCCTTTGGTTGGATGTTCTGCGTCAATGAAAGCTCCCGAAGCCTGTACCGAACCAGTAGCAGGAGTTTGTGCAACTGTTTCTGCTTGTGGTTGAGTAACTGAATTCGGTTCTACATTTGTACAACCTACGCTTAATAAAGCAACCAGACCTAATATTGCTGCATACTTGAATTTCATTGCGGTGTCCTCAAATTAGTTTATGAATACACTTTAAGACTTTGTGCTACTAGATAAATTAATAGAAGCTGAGAAGTTGTTGAAAATTCGGCTAAATTTTTGATTTTATTTCTAATCTTGTTTTAATCTAGGAGTTTTGCAAGAAACCTATAGTTAATTATGAAATTATTAAACCGCAGAGAGGCAGAGAGCGCAGAGGAATAAGAAAAAGGAATAATCCAAAATCTAAAATCGATAAGTTTAGCAACTTGAGGCAATTAACAATGACAATTACACCATCTGAGATTAAATATCAGCGTAATCTTCGTAAGAGAATATTTAAAGTTAGAACTGCAACTCTATTTTTATTCAGCATCGTTATTTTATCAGCAGTTATTGTTGCAGGTTGGTTTGCTGGGGAAGGTCAAATTAACGCAATTTTTGCTCAAATTAATGTTTTGCAAAAGAATCCACCAATGTGGTTGGAAGCACCAATGGTAACGGGGAAATATCTATTAGTCCCGACTGTATCGTTGTTACTAACTGTATTAATAATAATGAAAGTTTCTCCCCAACCCCGCGTTTGGTCGCGAAGACTTGTTGTCGGAATATTATTAATTTTAACTGGTCGATATGTTTTATGGCGCTCTTTATCAACACTAAATTTAGACACTCCTTTAAATGGGGTGTTTAGTTTGGCTTTATTTGGTTTGGAAATGATGGTATTATTTAGCGCTACAATTCAGCTATTTTTAATGCTGAATGTTAAAGAACACCGTCATGATGCAGACAGAAATTCTATCGCTGTTATTGAAGGAAATTTTAACCCCAGCGTCGATGTTTTGATTCCAACTTATAACGAACCAGCTTTTATTTTGCGCCGGACAATTATCGGCTGTCAAGCTTTGGAATATGACAATAAAGTAATTTATCTATTAGACGATACCCGTCGTCCGGAAATGAAAGCTTTAGCGGAAGAATTGGGTTGTAAATATATTACTAGGATGCAAAACAATCATGCTAAAGCAGGTAATCTCAATCATGCATTAACTAAAATAAATGGAGAATTTATTGTTGTATTTGATGCCGATTTTATTCCTACAAAAAACTTTCTGACTCGTACTGTAGGCTTCTTTCAAGATGAACAAGTAGCCTTAGTTCAAACACCCCAGAGCTTTTACAATGCAGACCCCATCGCTCATAATTTAGGTTTAGAAAACGTTGTAACTCCAGAAGAAGAAGTATTTTACAGACAAATTCAACCGATAAAAGATAGCGCTGGAAGTGTAGTTTGTGCGGGTACTTCTTTTGTTATTAGACGCAGTTCTTTAGAAAAAACTGGTGGTTTTGTTACCGAATCTCTTAGTGAAGATTACTTTACAGGAATTAATTTATCAGCTAAAGGTTACAAACTTATTTATTTAGATGAAAAACTGAGTGCGGGTTTAGCTGCTGAAAACATTAGCGCACACGCAACACAACGCATCCGCTGGGCGCAAGGTACTTTACAAGCATTTTTTATTAAATCAAATCCTCTGACAATTAAAGGATTAAAACCATTACAAAGACTAGCTCATTTAGAAGGATTGCTCAACTGGTTTGCTAGCATTTCTCGTGTCGGATTTTTACTAATGCCATTAGCATACTCATTTTTAGGCATTATCCCCATACAGGCAACTCTACAAGAAGCACTTTACTTCCTTTTACCTTTTTACCTTACCCAATTAACAGTATTTTCTTGGTTAAATTCGCGATCGCGTTCTGCTATTCTATCAGAAATCTACAGTATAGCCTTAGCTTTTCCCCTAGCATTAACGGTAATTAAAGTAATGTTAAATCCGTTCTCGAAAGGTTTTAACGTTACACCTAAAGGAAACGCAAGTAATAAATTTTACTTTAACTGGAATTTAGCTTTACCTTTAATTATTTTATTTATTGCTAATGCTGTTAGTTTATGGCGCAATTTAGGAATGTGTTTAGCATTATTATGGCAGCAAAAAACTACACCTGAAATAGTACAGCATTTTCAAGGTTTAGATTTAGGCTGGATATGGAGTATTTATAATTTGATGCTGATTGGAATCGCTTTATTAATATTACTTGATGCACCAAAAGCCGATGTTTACGAATGGTTTGACTTGCGACGGGTAGTACGTTTAGATATCGGCGAAAAAACTGTTTGGGGAATCACTACAATGATTTCCGAAATCGGTGCAGAAATCGCTCTGACGCAGCAAATACCGATGGAATTGATTCCCGGTCAATCATTAGAACTCGAAATATCCGAAGAAAAATTACAGCTAAATACAGAGATTATACGTACCGGCATCAAAGATGAATTTCCGACAATTCGAGTTAGATTTCCCCTACTAAGCTTATCTCAACATCGCAGTTTAGTAGAAATGTTATTTTGTCGTCCCGGACAATGGAAGCATAAATGTACACCTGGTGAATGGCAATCTTTTATACTACTTTTCAAAATATTACTCAAACCGCGAATCTTATTTGATCGCAAAGTCGATATAAGCGCGATCGCACTTTCCAAAGTTTGAAACTATTCGTCCATTTCTCTATTAATATGAACGTAATCGGCAGATGTTTTGACAATTGTATTCGGTACAACTGTTTGTATGCCTAAAATACCTATTAACAAACTCCCGCAATACACGCTTGCTAAAATGACCCTCGTTATCCGTTTGCTGTAGAAACAACGATAGCGTCCCATCAAATTTTTGATCAGTAAATATCTACTATTGAATGGTAATTTTTGATAATCGAATTGCTGTAGATATTTAAATAGATAATGTAATATATTTTGTCGATTGGGTAAATTTTTTCCGATATGCCTTTGTAATTTAGAATTTATTGTAGCAGCACGATAGCTGTGTACAATATTAAAGCCGAGAGGAATTACTATTAAAAATAATGCTGGATGAACTACTCCAAACATACCAATAATAATTACTCCAAATCCTTTAAATAAAACATCACTATAGGGAAAACGAGAAAATAATAAAATATCGGCTATTTGTCCACCGTCAAGAGGATAAATTGGTAGTAGATTGAATAAATTTAAGCCAATTAATATCCAGCTTGTTTGTTTTACCCAAGAATAGCTTGCATCTGGAAACATAATTGCTAACCCTAACCCTAAAATTAATCCTGGTAGAGGTCCTGCTAAAGATACACAAAACTTTTGAGTTATCGTAGCATCATCTTTACGAGCAGTAGCAACAGCACCTAGAAAAGGGATAAAAACTAAAGAAGCATCACGATATCCATTAAGTTTCATTACTAGCAAATGTCCTGCTTCGTGAAAGATTAATGCGGAGATAAAAATTATTAGAGTCTGAGTTCCAAAATATCTGCTAGAAGTCACTACAAATAAAGCAAAACTACCTAATAGTAACCAAGGACGCAATTTACTATTAATAAATCCTCGCTGTAACTGTTCCATTCGTCGAAATCCCTCTACTTCTAATTCGACAGGAATTTCTGTTAATAATTTAGTATCTTTTTTTGCTTGTTCTCGTCGCTGTTTGATAATATTCGTACTTTTCTGCTTTTCCTGGATTATTTTATACGTCAATTTCAAAGCTACTTTTGCATTTAAATGAAATAAATTTTTATTGGTAATAGCTAATATATGTTTTAATTTTACTAACGAATCAATATAATTTATTAAATACACTTGGAGCGCTTCAATAAAAGCTGATGCTGATAAAGTATGAGGAATTTTATTTGTTTTTAATTGCCTCAATCTACCTTTATGTAACTGCCACTGTAACGATGTTTGAGCGGTATAACAATCTTGCAGAATAAAGTGAGGAATTCTGCCTATAACCGTATCTCCCTTACCATTTGTTGTTACCAAAAATGTTTTATCTGCAAAAAAAGTATAAAATTCGACATCAAATAAATGTACGGGTTCTATTTGATGACGGATACCAACTTTTGCGTAGCTGTTAAAAGCTTTGTTGTATAGTAAAATCTCCCAAGCGATATTAGGATAAATCCGAATCATTGGCTTAACCTGCAAATAACAGCATGGCTGGAAACCAAATTCTTTAAGTTCTTCAATCGGAATTAAAAACAACTTTTGTAGATAACTCGGAATATTTTCAACTGCTTGTATTTGATAAATAGGGTATTGCAGCGTCACCTGACAAAGCTGTAAAAAGGTAATTAGATATGAAAAACTGACTAGCAGACCATAAATAACAATAGGGTAAAGCAAATATTGCATATTATGTAAAAAATAACACCATAATTATGATTCCCAATCTTTAACCTGGTTTATCATCCAGAATGCAGATAATTTGTTTTACCGAAATACTTCAACGCCAACCGGAATATAACAAGTAGCCATAATTTACTTAATATTTAATCTCGGCAAATACACCTACAAATTACTCAAAAGCTGAATATGTCTAAGCAAACACTGAGATTAGAAAACAACCTATATCAATACTTACTTTCAGTATCTATACGGGAACCGGAAGCCTTAACAAAACTACGTCAAGAAACTGCAAGTCATCCCCGCAACGTCATGCAAATTTCACCAGAGCAAGGTCAGTTTATGGCTTTACTGATGCAGTTAATAGGAGCAAAGAAAACTTTAGAAATCGGTGTTTTTACGGGTTATAGTTCTTTGGTAGTAGCTCTTGCATTACCACCAGAAGGTAAGATTGTTGCTTGTGACGTGAGTGAAGAGTACACATCAATAGCCCGTAGTTACTGGGAACAAGCAGGAGTAGCCCATAAAATTGACCTACGTATAGCTCCGGCGATCGCCACTCTCGATCAATTAATCGCAGAAGGTGAAACGGATACCTTTGACTTTGCCTTCATTGACGCAGATAAAAGCAGCTATGACGACTATTACGAACGAGCATTGAAACTAGTACGTCCGGGAGGATTAATTGCGATCGATAACGTATTGTGGTCTGGACAAGTAGCCGATCCACAAATTCAAGATAATAGAACCAAAAAAATCCGAGCCTTAAACGAGAAAATTCATCAAGACCAGCGAGTCACCATCAGTATGATACCCATTGGAGATGGTTTGACATTGGCCAGAAAGAAAAGTTAGTTAGGAGTTAGGAGTTGGTAATTGGTAATTGGGAATTGGGAATTGGGGATTGGGGATGGAATGATTAGAGGGGGGAGAGGGGGTAGAAATCAAATTCTTAATTCATAACTTATAACTCCTAACTCCTAACTCCTAACTTATTCTTTCCCTATCCCCCCATCATTCCCCACGCTGACGCTTCTTCTCCTGCATCTTGGCTTTTTTCTCTTCGGTAATATTATCAAAACAGTGGGGACAGGAAATTCCTGATTCATATTTAGAAGATTCCTTGTCAGTGTCGGAAATCGGATGTCCGCAACTGGAACACATATCGTAGGAACCGGGTTCTAATCCATGAACCACGGCAATACGTTCGTCAAAAACGAAACATTCACCTTTCCATAAACTTTCTTCTTCAGGGACTTTTTCTAAATATTTGAGAATGCCACCTTTAAGGTGATAAACTTCTTGGAATCCTTGGGAAATCAGGTAAGAAGTAGCTTTTTCGCAACGAATTCCGCCGGTACAAAACATTGCTACTTTCTTATTTTTATTGGGATCTAAGTTTTTACTAGCGTATTCTGGAAACTCCCGAAATGATTCAGTTTGCGGGTTTTCCGCTCGTTGAAATGTACCAATACTTACTTCATAATCATTGCGAGTATCGATTACCGTTACTTCTGGATCGGAAATAATTTCGTTCCAATCTTCGGGATTAACATAAGTTCCAACTTGTTCGCTGGGGTTCACTTCGGCTAAACCTAAAGTCACAATTTCCTTTTTTAACTTTACCTTTATGCGTTGAAACGGCGGAGATTCTGCGGTGGATTCCTTGCATTCCAAATCTGTAAAACGAGAATCGGAACGTAAAAAGTTGATCACCCCATCAATTCCTTGACGACAACCTGCAATGGTACCGTTGATACCTTCTTCAGCCAGTAAAATAGTCCCTTTTATTTCCTGTGCTTCGCAAATAGATAATAAAGGTTGCTGTTTTTCAGCATAATCTGGTAATTTGACAAATTTATATAATGTGGCAACGATTAGAGACATAATAATTTTTGATTTATGCAAGTCCGCTTTTTTTAGACGGGTTTGAAGCAATTTTAACGTGTAAAATATTAATTTTATTCAAAGCTGTGTCTAATAGTGCTTTCATCAAACATAAGCAAGTTCCTAATACAGATTATGAAAGAATATTAATACAAAAAAAGTCTACCTTAGCAGACTTATAAACTCATATTAATTTTAAAATACCTACAAAAAACTAAAAGTTTATTTCCGATTGTCGTTTACGAGCTAAAGTAATTGTTCTGATATTTTCAGCAATAATAGCAATATTACCTAACAATCCTATTATTTGAGGCTGTTTGTCGCTTTTATTTTCCGATACTTCCGATACTATTGCGATCGCAAAAGCAAGCACAAATACATATCCAAGAATTTTGAGATTGTTTACTCCTCGATTAAGATAAAGCATCGCAGCGGGAAGGAAAAAAAAAGTTAATAAGCCAGCTATTACTGGATTTTTCTTTGCTAATTGTTCAGTTCTATCTATATCCCTTTTAGTTGGTTGAAAAGGATTCCAAATAGAACCATTAGTTTCATTAGGGTTATTGAATGCCATTGTGGAAGATGTTTGAATTATTTATGTATTCACTTGACTTAACTAACGAGACTTAAATAAAAATAAAGCCCACATAAATAAGCTTTATTCTTATTAATCAAAGGCTTTGAAAGGGTTCTAAGTAATTAATACAATTACTAAACTCCTGCTAAAAATACCGTGAAACCTATTCCTAAAATAATCAAAAAGCCACCAGTGAGAAACGAACCGAAACGGTGATAACTATTAACAACGGTACCATTTTCACTTTTTAATTCAATTAAATCCATCCACGGGGCAACACCACGACGGAACCAACCTACAGCACCAACATTCATATTAATTAAGCTTTCTACTCGCTTCATTCCAAATAAGAAATTACCGAGAGAACCAAATCGAGAAGCATAACGCAGGAAAAGCATTCCGCTAGCATCTTGTATTTTCAAATCGGAACCAAATTTATAACCAGCGTCCCCACGTCCAATCAATTTACCTTCAAGTTTTGCCGGACGACCGCGCAAAGGACTAGCATAAGGATCTGACATTAAGGTAAGAACGTCTGTTTCGACTGCTTTGGTATAACTAGGGAACATCACAAAGGCTTTGATAATTACTCCGATTCCCGCACCAATTAACGGACAAGCAATAAATAAACCAGGGTTATTTACACCGGAACTCACAAGGATAATTGCGATCGCAATACCAACAAATAAACCAATAGTTTCAGCACCAAACAAGAATATATCTAGGAAAAAACTGCCGTAAAGCTTATTTTTATTTAAGTGCTTACCTTCCCCAACAACTTTCCCCATGTCGAATTCGGTTTCTAAACCCAATTGTTCTGCATAGGTACTCAAAGCGCGGACTCTTTTACCTGTTAGGGGGTGAGTGGAATTTAACTCCATCAACCAACCCCAAGGGTTAAACATATCCCAAAGAAACACTCGACCAATTTTTTCTGGTTGGGAAGTGATGCGGTAAGCGTTTCCTGTAGTCGCTGCGGCTTTAGCATCGTAAATACCCAAAGCGCGGGTTCCTTCTATTAAACGACTGGGTTCTTTTGCTCTCGAACCTTCTTCGACAATTCCGTAAGCTATCTTTACCAAAGCGCGAGATAAACCGTTCGGATTTCCCGTAGTTTCCGCTGCAAAATGGTCTGCAAAATATTCCCTAGTGCGAGAAAGAAACAGTAATAAATAAGTACCAATGAGGTAAAAAATGTATGCGACTAATGAAGCCGTTTTCGCTGCATCAGCAATTTTGCTATCACCCGCACCACGTATTAATGTTCTCGCTGTGACGTAAATTAAATAGCAAATTTGTACCAAAGTTGAAGCTACGGTCATCACCGCAAAATCCCAATGGACGATGTGTCCGAGTTCGTGAGCGTAAACTGTAGCAACTTCATCATCATCGAGATAAGTAAAAAGACCACGACTTACAACCAAACGAGCGCTATTAGGTAATGAACCGTAAGTAAATGCCGTAGGATTCTGGTCTTCAATGATGCCCAAACGCGGTGCTTTAATTTTTTTCTGCTGACAAACCCGACGAATAACTGCGATAGTTTGCGGACTCAAGTTTTCAATTTCTGCCAATTCTACCCAACGAGTCTTATACAGCCAATTTTGGGTTAAATCCATTAAAAATGGGGATAAGAAAAAAGCTGCAACGTTGAAAATTAAAGTAATCGCGATCGCAATTCCTAAACCTGTAACTGGGTTATCGCTACCTACAATAAATACTATTGCTAGCCCCAATACCAGCACCATCCCAGACATCAAGCAGATGGTTACGGTGGATGCTAATGCTAAATTTCCACCAACTCCAGCCATTGCTAACTTTACCCCAGCAGCACCGACAGCTTTCTTCACAGGAGTAGAATTTTCTGTAATGCTTTGCGTTGATGGTGATTCATTCAGCTTCTGGTACATTTTACCAGCCCAATCACTTACTTTCTCATGTTCGCTTTGCATCAAACTTTGACAGAGAATCAAAGCTTTCTCGGTTTCCCCAATAGCTTTATATCCCCTTACCAACCACATTTGTGCCGTACAGTATTCACCGGAACCCTTTTGGACACAATTACGACAATATTCTTCGAGTAGTGGAATCGCTTCCTGATAACGTCCAGCTTTTGCAGCATCCAATCCAGCTTGTAGTGACATAATTTATCTAAATTTAAAAAGTTATCTTTGTTCGATTGATACTCAATAAATTCAGTTATTGTCAGCGTTATTCCTAAAAAGTTAATGTAAACATACGTAAACAGGCATATACAACGATTCCACAGCAAATCTTCATATTCATGCGGAATATACATAATAGAATAGAAAAGTATAAAATAATTTACAAATGGCGACTTTGTGGGTTTTTTGGGCTAAAAGTTCATCCAGGTTTTGTGTTGGCTTTTGACGGTCGGCAGAGCCGACTGTCATGGGTTCCCAGACTCCGGTTGGGAACCAGTTAATGCATGAACCAAAAACGGGTAAATTCTATCAAAGTCAACAGCCTAGTGGATTACCTTTTTCCGGACACTACAGGTACTTTGTTTTCTACCTTATTTTTGGTTTCCAGGCTTAAAGATTCACCACTACGTCTAGCTTCCCAAGAACCGGAATACCATCTATTAATTTTCCATTTTCCTTGAATATGATCTTCATCTTCCGAAATTGTGCCAACATATTCCACGGCATCGGTAGAAGTTGTAAAATAACGTTTCGTAAAGCTAATGCGACGACCCACCACTTCACCACTCAACTTAGCTTCTCCTAAATAGCTATCATCTAAAACGCTACCAGTTAAGCTATTCCCGCTTTGCACTAGTACAACTTCAAAGCGAGTTGGATTTCCGTATTGCCAATAAGTCCCCATCCAAGTACCGTTTACATCAGCCATAGTCAGTTATCAGTGAACAATTATCAGTTAACAGTAAAGGAAGCGCAGATACCCAATTTAAGAATGTTTGAAAACTACCGAAAGATTGTTTGCTGGCATTTGATAAGTTTGTTGGAGGGTAAGATGATGTTTGCTGGCTATGTCCACTACATCTTCTAAATTACGGACTCCCCATTCTGGGTTTTGTTCTTGTAAATACTCGTCAAATGCTGCGTTGGAAGGTGCGGTATGTTTTCCACCTTGTTTGTAGGGGCCATATAAATACAGAATACCTCCTGTTGTTAGTATACGACTGGCAGCCGCCATTAATCCCACAGTTGCAGACCACGGTGAAATGTGAATCATATTGATATTCGCGATCGCAACAATATCTGATATTTCCGCTAATATTTCTTTTTCTACTTTCCAAACCGGCTGACTTGCATCAATATCAAGGGGTTGATTGAGATTGTCGCTAGGGGAATCTTTAATCCATGCTGATATACTTTCACGCAGCGAAGGATCTGCATCGGAAGGAATCCACTTTCGGGGTTGCAATCTGGGTGCAAAGTATACTGCGTGTTCCCCGGTACCGCTGGCAATTTCTAAAATCGTGCCGGTGGGTGGTAAAACTTCTAAAAGTACTTGTAAAATCGGTTCGCGGTTGCGCTGGGTTGCTAGTGCGTATTTTTTGCCGTCCACTATCTCTTCTCCACCGGAAACGCTTGATTAATTTAGCTTAGCTTATCTCAAGGAAAGTAATACGTTTGAAGAAAAATAAATGCGATCGCTTCGTGTTCACTGAAGTAGTTAATTGCAGGGAACTATAAATTCAAGTTTAGCGTTAGCGATAGTAAGGGATTAAACAATATCTTTTTATACTGTCATCATGAAATCACTCATCCTATTCAAAACCTTAACCTTACTTGGTTTTTTCCTCTCTACATCCCTCGCTATTATTACTAGTATTCCAGTTATTGCGAGTACACCAGCTACTACCCCTACAAAGACTCAGCAACCAAAGCAATTCAAATTAACTTTATCCGGACATACCGAACCTGTTCGTGCATTAACCTTGTCTCCCAATGGTCAAATTCTAGCTAGCGGTAGCGACGATCAAACAATTAAACTTTGGAATTCTGCTACAGGTTCATTGCTACATACCTTAACCGGACATCGCGATCGCATTAAATCAATAGTAATTACTCCTGATGGTCAAACTGTAATTAGCAGCAGTTTTGATAATACGATTAGATTTTGGAATACTCAGACTGGTGAGGAATTTCGCAAAATTGGGGAAAAAACTGGAGTGAATGGAATGGTATTAACCCCCGATGGAAAAAGTTTAATTTGTGGTAGTGGAGATAAAACTATCAAGTTTCGCAATCTTACAACCAAAAAAATCGACCGCATACTCAAAGTCGAAACCACAGCACTTGCAATTAGTAATGATGGAAAGACTTTATTTAGCGGGGGTGAAAATGGCGGAAAAATTCGCCTTTGGAGTATAGTTACGGGTAAACAACTACGCAGCTTTACCCCACCACTACCCAAACAATGGAATGGTTCAGAGCAAGCATCATCCCCAAATACACTCGCTGTGAGTAACGATGGTAAAATGCTCCTCAGTGGTGGATATGATGACAGTTTTCAATCGGGTGGACTTATAAGCACTGATGGTAAAAGTTTTAAAGCTTGGGATTTGCAAACAGGGAAACTAATTCATAATACTTCCTTGGGTACAAGTATTGATGCTTTAGTTATTAGTCCCGATAGCAAAACATTTATAGCTAGTGGTTTGAATTCAGCAATGATATTACGCGACATTAAAACAGCTAAATCAATAAAGGAATTCAGCGGACACGCTGGGGGAGTTTACGGATTAGCATTAAGTCGTGATGGCAAGACCTTGTATACTGGCAGTGGCGATAAATCGGTTAAGTTTTGGCAAATTAAATCATAACTTGTGCAGCTAATAACCAAGTTAAAAAATCACTATTCATATTCTTAAATGGACGATACTGGACTCGAACCAGTGACGTCCTGCTTGTAAGGCAGGCGCTCTACCAACTGAGCTAATCGTCCGTTGTCTCTCACAAGTAAACAATATAGCAAACTTTTTCCTACAGCGCTAGTCTTTTACGAAAAATATTTTTTTGCAGCTGATTTTTCTTGATTCAAATTTACGTAAAAACCGGGAATAGCCTGTGATAATGTCCGAATTATTTGATAACAGAAGCAATGGATATCAGTAACGGCTAAATATACCTTGTATCATGTCACTTTATTAGTTATGATTCGGGCGTTGGAGAAACCCCAATCCACAGTGGGAATTGATTTCAACCATGTCCAATCCCCTAATTCTTTAATTATGCCCTCCGGTCAAACTCACGATCGCATTACAATTTGGGCTTTACCGTTGATTGCAGTTGCCACTTTTTGGCAAACTCGCAGCAGCGGTATAACTTTGCTGGTTGCTAGTGGGTTTATGTTTGGGGGATTGATGTTTGGCCCCGACTTGGATATTTATTCAATTCAGTTTCAACGCTGGGGTTTCTTGCGCTTTATCTGGCTTCCCTATCAAAAAAGTCTCCGTCATCGTTCTTTTTTATCCCACGGGCCGTTAATCGGTACAACTTTGCGGGTAATTTATTTATGCGGCATAGTTTCAGTGGTCGGAATATTTGTTTTACTTATTGCCGAGATCTTGAATATGGCTTTGAATTGGCAGGAAGTAGCTAAAAATACATTAGAAACAATTAACCTTCACTCAACGCAATTTTTAGCGTTGTTTATCGGTTTAGAATTAGGTGCGATGAGTCATTCCATTAGTGACTGGTCAAATTCTGCTTACAAGCGTTTTAAAAGAAAAGGTATCACCAGCTTGTTACCCCAAAAGAAAGCTAAAAAGCGTAAATCCCCTATTCGTTCGAGTAAAGTTAGCAGGACAAAGGGACAAAGGGACAAGGGGAGATGAAGTTAGGAGTTATGAGTTAGGAGTTAGGAGTTAGGAGTTAGGAGTTATAAGTCTGTTTTTCACAATTATTTACCTTTGACCTTTGACCTTTGACCTTTGACCTTATGAATACTTTAACGGCTTTGCAGGAATTAATTGATGTGGTGGCAAAATTGCGATCGCCAAATGGTGGTTGTCCTTGGGATTTGGAGCAAACACCCGAAAGTTTGACGACCTATGCGATCGAGGAGGCTTATGAGGTCGCTGATGCGATTAAAAACGGCGATAAAAATCACGTTGCTGAGGAATTGGGGGATTTACTTTTACAAGTGGTGATGCAAGCGCAACTTTTTAGCGAATCTGGAGATTTTACGCTCAAGGAAGTCGCGGAAGGTATCACTCAAAAGATGATTCGTCGTCATCCTCATGTTTTTGGTGATGTGTCGGTGCAAAGTGTGGATGAGGTAAACCAAAATTGGGCCGAAATCAAAGCTGCGGAAAAGGGCGAAAATGTTGCAGATAGTCACAAACTTAGCAATAAACTCAGTGGTTATACTCGCAAAATGCCACCCTTAACGGCAACCATGAAAATTTCCAAAAAGGCTGCCGATGTTGGCTTTGAGTGGGAAAATATTGATGGTGTTTGGGAAAAATTTGAGGAAGAATTGGGAGAATTTAAACAAGCTTTGGCGGAGGAAACCCCGGAAAGACAGCAAGAAGAGTTAGGTGATTTGTTATTTAGCGTTGTTCAGTTGGCAAGATGGAATAATTTAGACCCAAGCGTTGCTTTACAAGGCACAAATAAACGATTTATTCAGCGATTGTCTCATATGGAAGCATTCGCCGAGCGTCCGCTTTCTGAATATAGTTTATTAGAGTTAGAAGCACTTTGGCAGCAAGCAAAAGCCAAGTTGAAATAGCCTATTTGCGCGTCCGGGTGAATGTTTAAATTGGTTTGAATTTTGCAGATGGAAAGCTTATTTTTAAAATCAGTTAAGTAAGTCGGCGTTAAAAAATCAAGGTATGTCATTGCGAGTGGAACGTTCACTGAAAGTGTTCCTGTTCACCGCAAGGTGTCCCGTAGGGAAGGGTAGTGAAACGTTAGCTGAAAGCTTTCCCGAAGGGTAGCAATCGCAAGGACTTGATGGTTATTTACCATGAGCCACCGAATGCCCCTTCCTCAACGGAGTAGGGAGGGGATGAAAGGTGGGTTAAAATTTCCACGTTCTCGAAGCATCTTTTTGCGACGCAAAACAAGTGAGAGAACAGTGGAGATTTTAACAATTCCTGTGTTATGATTATGCC
>NZ_JAYGHM010000077.1:0-37638 GCF_034931125.1 Rivularia sp. UHCC 0363
ACTTACACCGGAGTAACTTACCTTTATGGTGGGAAAGGAAACGATAGCTTAATTGGTGGTAGCGGAAACGATGTTTTTAAAGGTGGTGAAGGTGATGATTTAATTGACGGTGGGGCTGGGAACGATGGACTTTATGGTGAAGCTGGGAAAGATATTTTTGTTATCGGTACAGGTAGAGATACTATTTATGACTTTGAAAACGATGTTGATAAATTAAGCTTATCTGGTGGTTTCACTTTCAATGATTTAGATTTAAAAGTAAGTGGAAACAATACCAATATTCTGCAAGATAATCAAATTTTAGTTACTTTGATTGGTGTTGATATTAGTTTGATCGATCAAAACGATTTTACTTCCGTTTAAAACAAAAATAAATGGAGACGTTGCATTGCAACGTCTCTACATTGTTTATATGTATCAGTAGAAAGGTCGGATTATAAAGAAATTCCTTTGAGTTTCTTAAACATAGTTGTAGCGTAGGAATCGGTCATACCGGAGATAAAATCGGTGACTTGGAGGATTTTGTCATATAAATCTTGATTTTCACTAAATAAATACTGCTGCGGTATCATTTGTTTGAGAAAGTTAGCTTTATCACCTTTAGATAAAACTGCATTGGTAAATTCTGCAAATAAATGACCTAAAATTTCATGTCCGGCAATCCGGGTACTAATAACGTCTGGATGGTTAATTACTTTATTTGCGGTTTCTGAGCGGATATCATCAAGGATGGAAGCATATTTACTTACAGATAGCAAATCGCGATCAAATTCACCTGTGAGCATTTCTGGCTCTTTTAATAGAAAAATATCTGCGACTTCTTTTACAAGTACACTAATAGCACGAGCGCGTAAATATTTGATTTCTTCCTCTTCAGTATTAGCTTGTCCTTTAATGTCAGATTCCGAACGTTCGGCGATAGCATTAAGTAACCGTTTCGCATTTGAAAAAGGAATATATCTCATCCGAAATCCATCTTCAACATCCACAATTAAATAACAAATATCGTCGGCAGCTTCCATCAAAAAAGCTAGTGGATGTCTTGCCCACCAAGCAGCTTTATCGTTGCGACGAATCAATCCTACCGTTTGGGCAACTTCTGCAAACAACTCTTTTTCCGATTGAAAAAAATTATATTTAGTAATACTTTTACCTTGATAACCGTTAAGTATATCTTTGGAGATGAAAGATTCTTTAGGATACTTGGCAAATGCGGCGATTGTGGGACAGCTAAGCTGCATTCCTCCTCTTCTAGGCTGCATTTCTAGATTACTGATAATCCGAAAGCCTTGAGCATTACCTTCAAATAAATTAAAGTCAGTTTCCTGAATATTGTTAAGGCATTTTTGTGTAGTTACATACCAATTTTTAAAACCGCATTGAATCGCATTTTCTCCAGAATGACCGAAAGGAGGATTCCCGATATCGTGAGCTAAACTTGCAGCAGAAACAATATCCCCAAAATCAGAAGCATTATAATTTTTAAGATTGTGTCTTTTAATAATTTCGTTGCCGACAATTGTACCCAACGAGCGACCAACACAAGAAACTTCAATACTATGAATCAAGCGAGTACGCAAATAATCGTTTTTTGGTAAAGAATAAACTTGAGTTTTATCCTTTAAACGCCGAAAAGGAGAGGAAAATACCAAACGGTCATAGTCTCTTTGAAAACAAGTACGTGCAGACTCAGAGTCAACAGGAGTACTTTTACCTAATCTTTGTCTCGTTAAAAGTTGCTGCCATTGCATCATAAAATATTTGCGAACATCACGTAACGTTATAGCTAATTATGTAAGTAAAAAGTAACACCTAGAATACAAATCAATGATTAGTGAGGAGTTAGATAACTCCTAACTCTTAACTCCTCACTCCTAACTTCTCCTAGGGTGCTTTTACTCTACTCAAATAAGAACGTAAAATATCTCCTTCCAATACTTCATGTTCTAGAAGATGTTGAGCCATTTCTTCGAGTAAGTCGCGATTGGTTTTGAGAATTAACTGTGCTTGATGATGAGCATTTTCAATCATTTCTCTGACTTCTCTATCGATCGCACCTGCAACTATCGGACTCACTGGACGACGGGAATTATACCCACCGTCTAGAAACGATGATTGCGGTTTTTCCATTGCGATCGGTCCGAGATTCTGACTCATTCCGTAAAGTGTAATCGCTTGTTCGGCTAAGTCGGTTGCTTTTTGAATATCGTCGCTTGCTCCTGTGGAAACTCTACCAAAAACTACTTCTTCAGCACTACGTCCCGCTAATAATGTAGTGATTCTGGCGCGAATTTCGTCTTCTAACATTAAAAAACGGTCTTCTTCCGGTAGCTGCAATGTGTAACCTAAAGCACCTATGCCTCTAGGAACAATGGAAATTTTTTCTATTTGACCCGATACTAATGTACCAACGATCGCATGACCTGATTCGTGGTAAGCAACAATTGTTCTTTCTGTTTCGTTGAGTACGCGGGTTCTCTTCTCTAAACCAGCTATTAATCTTTCAAAGGCTTCATTAAAATCTGCCATCGTCACCGTTTCCCGATAATTCCTGGCAGCTAATAGCGCCGCTTCGTTGATTAAATTGGCTAGGTCTGCACCTGCAAAACCAATAGTTCGAGCCGCAATTATACTTAAGTCTATATTATTTGACAACCTGACTTTTTGCGTATGTACTTGCAAAATCGCTAAACGTCCCAGCTTATCGGGACGGTCAACAACAACTTGTCTATCAAAGCGTCCGGGACGAAGCAAAGCTTGGTCTAATATTTCCGGTCGATTAGTTGCTGCGATAATGATTATTCCCGTATTCGGTTCAAAACCATCCATTTGCGTCAGCATCTGGTCAAGGGTTTGTTCGCGTTCTTCATTACTTCCTGCAAACATCCCAGAACCACCTCTGGATTTACCTAAAGCATCTAATTCATCGATAAATATAATACAAGGTGATAGCTGCTTGGCTTGTTCAAACAAATCTCGGACTCTAGCAGCACCTACCCCGACAAACATCTCAACAAATTCAGAACCAGAGATACTGATAAAAGGAACTCCAGCTTCTCCCGCAACTGCTTTAGCTAAAAGAGTTTTACCAGTTCCGGGTGGTCCGATCAGCAATACACCTTTGGGAATTTTCGCTCCTAAGCTAGTATAGCGATCAGGATTTTTGAGAAAATCTACTACTTCTTGTAACTCTGCTTTTGCTTCATCAATTCCAGCAACATCAGCAAATGTTACATCACTTCCGCTAGCACCCCCGATATAAACTCTAGCTTTACTTTTACCAGCATTAAGAGGATTAGCACCACTCCCTCCAATTTGAGCGCGGTTAGCTAACCAAGCTAATATTACGAAGAATAAAAGCGGTGTCAATAACCAACTCAAAGCTGAAAATATCCAGTTTCCTTCATTACTCGGTTTAACGCCAAATTCTACATTGTTATCTTCTAACAACTTTGGCAAACTTTGGTCTTGTGCTAAAGGAACTGTAATGTAAGTTTGTTCGGGAGAAGATTTACTAGATTTAGATTTTTGTGCTTGTTCTAAATCATTTTTCAAAAAGTATTCTATTTTATTTTCACCTATCTTAACCTTACTAACTTTACCTTCTCTGACTCGATCGCGGAATTGACTGTAAGGAACCTCAATTTGACTCGAACCATTAAATAAAGGGAAAAAACCTATAAGTAAGAATAACAATACAATAGTAAGCAAACAGCCACCAACGTTTCCTTGTTTTGGTGGACTTGGATATCCATCCTTTCCAATTTTCATAAGGTAATTTTACATTTAAGTAAAAAGGTTGTACAGCGAACCTTACTTATATTTACCCTGAATAAATAAATGAAAGTGCTATCTACTAGTGTAATTGGAAATTTTATTCTTAAGTGTTAGCCTAATGACTGTTAATACTTATTGGGCTATGGGGATTATTTTTTTGTCTAAAATCAATGGAATAAATCGAAGTAAATAAGCCTGCGGGCTTTTTACAAAATTGGGATGCTCCCTTTGATATTTGAATCAAATTAGGTATTTATAGGGTTAGGTCTTCGCAATCAGGTAATCTACTCTTCATAAGACTTGACATTGCAGAAAAACTCCTTTTAGAGGGAGTATGCCAATTTTTTAAACATCGAGTTTAGCTAAAAAAGAAAAAGCAAACTACAGTACATATTTTAACTTTTAATAAAATCAAAATGCTTAAAGTTTCGTTACATATTCTACTTTTTAATTTTATATATCGAACTAATTAATAATAATTAAAACTTCACAATTTCGATTAACAACCACATGGTATTTTGTAAATATGACGATTAATTGCACAATTATGTAATATTTCTGGGTTGAATTTGTCTTAGTTTTACAACTACAGATAGAATTGCGATCGCGATCGCACAAACAATACCAACTAATACAACTGAATGGTTGCAAATATTTACTCCACCCAATTCTTTCCTCGTTCCTCAGCAATCAGCCAAGTAGCATAGTTTTGTTGAATTTTACGAGAATCAATATTCGGCTTGAATACTTTTTCGATCTGCCTTTTTCCGATCAATTCTGAATAATCATTCCATAAACCAATTGTTAAACCTGCGGCAAATGCTATTCCTTGTACCGTGGTGTCGCGCATAATTGGCTGTTCAAGGGGAATTCCTAACAAATCTGCTTGGAACTGCATTAAAAAATTATTGTTAGAAGCACCACCATCTACTGCTAACTTGCCTACAGAAGTACTACTATATGCGTTAATTGCTTCTACTACTTCCTTCACTTGATAGGCGATCGCTTCTAAAACTGCACGTACCATATGTTCTCGCGTAACTCCTCCGGTAATACCCAAAAAAGCACCTCTAGCGCTCATATCCCAATGAGGTGCGCCCAATCCGCTGAATGCAGGGACAAAATATACTCCTCCGTTGTCTTCGACTTGAGTTGCGATCGCTTCAGTTTGAGCGGCGGTTTCAATTAAATTCAGACCATCTCGCAACCATTGGATACAAGCACCACTAGTAAACATACTGCCTTCAAGAGCGTAGCTGATATCCAAAGAACCGTTTTTACTAAGCTGAGTCCAAGCCACCGTACTCAAAAGCTGATGTTGGGATCGCACTATTTCCGATCCGGTGTGAGCAACCAAAAAGCTACCAGTACCGTAGGTGCATTTCATTAAACCGGGGCGATCGCAACCATGACCGAATAAAGATGCCTGTTGGTCGCCTAAAATAGCAGTAACGGGAATGGAAACTCCCAGTAAAGATGGATCGGTAACTCCAAAATGACTCAAACTTGGCTGAATTTTTGGTAAGATACCGCCAGGAATGTTGAATAAATCTAATAATGTTTCATCCCAATCGCAAGTTTCCAGATTCATCAACATTGTCCGACTAGCATTACTATGGTCGGTTGCATGAACTTTTCCACCCGTAAGTTTCCACAATATCCAAGTATCAATTGTGCCTGCTAAAACAGTGCCAAGGTCAACTCCTGCGACATAATCTAACAACCATGAAAGCTTTGTTGCGGAAAAGTAAGTATCAATAACTAATCCAGTTCTTTGATAAATATCATCTCCTAAACCTTGATTTTTTAATTGATTACAGAGCCGATCAGTGCGGCAGTCTTGCCATACAATAGCTTTATGTAAAGGTTGTCCGGTATGTTTATCCCACAGCAAACAAGTTTCTCGCTGAACCGTTAAACCAATTGCAGCGATTAAATTCGGTTCGATTTGCGCTTTTTTAATTGCGGTTTGCATCACCCAAATCGTCGCTGACCAAATTTCTACCGGATCGTGTTCCAACCATCCCGGCTGGGGATAATATTGTTTAAGTTCTTTATACGCTTGTGCGACAACTTGACCGTCGGCATCAAATACAAAAGCACGATTTCCTGTAGTACCTAAATCTAAAGCCAAAATATAGCGCGATCGATCTGTATTGCCGCCATGCATCATATTTTTTTACTGTTGGCATTTATATTATGATGCCATAAATGGATGTTGTATTGACAAACTTCTGGCGCTAGTTAATAAATGTGGTTTTTAGTTACATAAAATCACTATACAAATAAAAAGTAGGGGTTTAGCAATGCTAAACCCCTACGCTCATGACCTTTTTTCGTCAATTCATACCATAATCAATTTGTACAGTGCGTAAATCCTAGATTATTAATTATTAATTAAATTGCGACGGCGACGTAACATTAAACCAGCACCAGTTACACCCAGGATAGCAGCTACGTTAGAAGCTTCAGGTACTGCTTGTGCTTGCACAAACTTGTTAGTCAAATTGCCTTTACCAAAGTCAACTACAAACACTGCATCGTTATAATCTTTATCACCACCGTTACGTAAATCTTCAAAACCCATCATTAGATAATCTCTACCACCAGCTTGAACTGCGAAAGCCATCAAGTGCTGTAAACCGTCGCTATTGAGAGATGTATCCCCACCGTAAATGTCACCGTTAGCCGGGTTCGCATTTGCACCATCAGCTTTGAGCAAGAAGTTGAGTTGAGTACCACCTTTAATTAAACCCAAGTTAACGAAGTCACCGATGTCCAAGGGAGCATTCGCTCCATTGCTTAACTGACAACCAGATTTACAAGAAACATCATCAAAAATCATTCCTTTTTGGTAATCGTTCCCCTTTGTTGCTTCATAAGCCAACTGGTTTCTATAACCAGCACCTTCATTTATGAACCAGACACGAACATTATGGTTATGCTTCAAAAATAGTGTGCTTGGGTCTAACTTTTGTGCAGAAACTTTCTCAGCTGTAATTGCTAAACTTTCTTGTTGTACTAACTTTTGAAATTCGGGAATTAAAGCTTGGAAACCAGAATTATCTGTTAAATAGTCTTCGATAGTAGTTTTTTTCGTCCAGTTACCCCAAGCTTGATCGGCTGCAACTTTTGTTGTACTAGCTTTTTGAATGGCTTGCTGTTGTTCTATTTGAGCTTGCTTATAAGATGTATCAACGGCTTCAATTTTGCTGTTTTCTTCTGTGGTAACAGTGTTTAAAGTTTCTACTCGTGCTTTGAGTATCTCTTCTTTTTGAGCAAAGTCAGTCTTTTTAGCTTCAAAGTTGATTCTGGCATTTTCTACGTCTTGTTTGGCAGTGTTTGCCTGTTTTATATCACTTTGCTTCCCACTTTTCTGTGCTGTTTCAGCTTTTTCTGCTGCAATAACAACTTTTTTTTGCCAATCTTCTTCGGCTTGCTTTAATTTTGCTTCAGCTTGACCAGCTTTTGTTTGAGTATCATTTTTTAAAGTTGTTGCTGCATTGATTGCCTTTTGAGCATCTTTTTTAACTGTTTCTAAAGTTTTTTTATTAGCTTCAACTTTTTGTGTTGCTTGCTTTGCTTCTTGCTCGGCAACGGATGCATTTTTAACAGTCTGTTGAATAGAAATTGGAGGAGTAGTAGTCGTATTAGCGGCTTTTGCGGCTGTGGGAGCTACAAAGACACCAGCTAAAGCAGCAACAACAACAACACCAGATACAACTTTATTTGTATTATTAACCATGACTAAAAACCCTTCTCTTTTTAAACTTTTTTATTTGATAAATTCACTTTGTCAGTAGTGAATTAGTTTCAATACATACAAAGTATTTTTTTAAAATCCAAGTGTCTATAGTCACAATTTTTTTTTTGCGTAGTCTTTATAATTTTGGGCTAGAAACAGGTAAAAAAGCGAAAAATAGACTTTTTAAGTTGGCGATCGCAGTTCTAATTTCGGTAAACTCGTAGAATAACTTTCTGTGAGAGCAAAAACTTAGATGATTCAAGTGTTACTTGCGTATTTACTACAGTTAAGGCAAATTTTGTTAATTTATTTGATACTTGATCTTCGGTTTGTTGAGAAATTAAATATAAGATCTCACGCTGTCATAAAGAAACGCTCGTTTGACGCTTCTAGGATTCCAATAAAATGACCCGAACCTCTACCCCCATTTTTTCCACCGGAATTATATAAGCCTTTGAATATATAAGTTTTCCATATTGAGTACATCAGATAATAAGTCTTGAGAAATTTTTAATTGCGGATGAGATATTGTTCTATCAAGGTTTATATCGATACTAATTAAAACTTTGAATTTAGAATCACCCAAAATATTTTAGATATTTATAGAAAAAATTATGAAAAAATTTGCCACTATCGATGGAAATGAAGCGGTTGCTCGGATTGCTTACCCCTTAAATGAAGTAATTGCGATTTATCCCATTACTCCTTCTTCTTCAATGGGTGAGTGGGCTGATACTTGGTCTGCTAGTGGCAAACGCAATTTGTGGGGTACCGTTCCCAGCGTTGTGGAAATGCAAAGCGAAGGTGGTGCTGCGGCTGCGGTACACGGTGCTTTACAAACGGGTTCGCTGACTACTACCTTTACTTCATCTCAGGGTTTGCTGTTGATGATTCCCAATCTGTACAAAATTGCCGGGGAACTCACCAGTGCCGTTATCCATGTTGCAGCGCGTTCCCTTGCTACTCATGCTCTATCGATTTTTGGCGACCAAAGTGATGTCATGGCGGCTCGCGCTACGGGTTTCGCTTTGTTGTGTTCGGCTTCTGTACAGGAAGCTCACGATTTTGCTCTAATCGCTCAAGCTGCGACTCTCAAAGCCAGAGTTCCATTTCTGCACTTTTTCGACGGCTTCCGCACTTCCCATGAAATTCAAAAGGTAGAACTCTTACAAAAAGAAGATTTAGAGGCTTTAATTGATGATGAATTAGTATTTGCCCATAGAAACCGCGCTTTAACTCCCGATAATCCGGTTATGCGAGGTACTGCACAAAATCCCGATGTTTACTTTCAAGCCCGCGAACGGATTAATCCTTATTATGATGCTTGTCCCGGAATTGTCCAGCAGGTAATGGATGATTTTGGCGATCGCACTGGTAGGTATTATCGGATTTTTGAATATTACGGTGCTGACGATGCCGAACGAGTAATAGTTTTGATGGGTTCGGGTTGTGAGACGGTACACGAAACTATCGATTATCTCAACGCTCGCGGTGAAAAGTTAGGTGTTGTCAAGGTTAGGTTATTCCGTCCCTTTGATGTGGATCGACTGATTAAAGCTTTACCCAATACAGTAAAATCCATTGCCGTTCTTGATCGCACCAAGGAACCCGGTAGCGCTGGGGAACCGCTGTATTTAGATGTAGTAACGGCGATTTATCAGAGTTGGGAGAATAAGGGGAATTTTCCTAAAATTGTCGGTGGTCGTTACGGACTTTCTTCTAAAGAATTTACCCCGGCAATGGTGCGGGCTATTTACGATAATTTAGCTACTGTTAAACCGCAAAATAATTTTACTGTTGGTATTAACGACGACTTAACTCATACTTCCCTAGATTACGATAGTAGCTTCTCGACAGAACCCGATAACGTTGTCAGAGCCATGTTTTACGGCTTGGGGTCGGATGGAACTGTCGGAGCAAATAAGAATTCGATCAAAATTATTGGTGAAGAAACAGACAATTATGCTCAAGGCTATTTTGTCTACGACTCCAAAAAATCGGGTTCGATGACGGTTTCTCACTTGCGTTTTGGTTCTCAGTTAATTCGCTCTACATATTTAATCGACAAAGCGAATTTTATCGGCTGTCATCAATGGACGTTTTTAGAACGAGTCGATGTCCTTAAAAGTGCCGTATCGGGTGCGACTTTTTTACTAAATAGTCCCTACGATGCCGATACTGTATGGGAACATCTTCCAGGGAAGATACAGCAGGAAATTATCGACAAGCAACTGAAATTTTATGCGATCGATGCTAACAAAGTTGCTCGTGACAGCGGAATGGGTGGACGAATTAATACCATAATGCAAACCTGTTTCTTTGCTTTAGCAGGGGTTTTACCGCAAGATGAAGCAATAGAAAAAATTAAATACGCGATTAAAAAGACTTACGGTAAAAAAGGCGATAAAGTCGTTGCGATGAATTTGCAAGCGGTAGATAATACCCTGGAAAACTTGCATAAAGTCGAGGTTAAGGGAGTAGGGAGCAGGGAGCAGGGAGCAGGGGAAGAAGAAATAGAAGACTCGCTTACCTTATTGATGACCGGAAGAGGAGACGAATTACCTGTAAGTGCATTGTTAAATGCTGATGGTACTTTCCCTACTGGTACTTCCAAATTAGAAAAACGCAACGTAGCTCAAGAGATTCCCGTTTGGGAAGCGGATGTCTGCGTGCAGTGCGGTAAGTGCGTTATAGTTTGTCCTCACGCTGCGATTCGCGCTAAGGTTTATCAGGAAGGTGAATTAAGTAATGCTCCGGCAACTTTTAAATTTACCGATGTTAAAGATAAAGCCTTTGCAGGAGAAAAATTTACTATTCAAGTAGCACCTTCCGACTGTACTGGATGTACTATTTGTGTCGATATTTGTCCGGCGAAAGATAAGAATAATCCCGAACGTAAGGCAATTAATATGGAAGCTCAGTTGCCTTTACGGGAGCAAGAGACAGAAAACTGGGATTATTTTCTTAAATTACCTAATCCTGACAGAAAGAAACTGAAATTAAATCAAATTCGCCAACAGCAACTGCAAGAACCTCTATTTGAATTTTCCGGAGCTTGTGCCGGATGTGGCGAAACACCATACTTGAAATTACTGAGTCAGCTATTTGGCGATCGCGCTATTATTGCCAACGCTACGGGATGCTCGTCTATTTTCGGTGGCAACTTGCCGACAACACCGTGGACGAAAAACGCTGAAGGAAGAGGTCCAGCTTGGTCGAATAGTTTATTTGAAGATAATGCCGAATTCGGTTTTGGTTTCCGGTTATCGGTGGATAAGAAAGCGGAATATGCTGCGGAGTTATTAAGAGAGTTAGCTTCTCAAGGTTTGATTTCTCCTGGTTTAGCTGATTCGATTTTGAATGCATCTCAGAAGACAGAAGCTGATATTTGGGAACAGCGGGAAAGGGTTGGGTTGTTAAAGCAAAAATTGGAAGAAGGATTAAAAAACCGCAGAGACGCGGAGAGCGCTGAGGAAAGAAGTAAAGAGAGAGTTGGAAGTAATAATCCAAAATTATCAATCCAAAATCTAAAATCTAAAATCCAAAATTGCCAATCCCTCGCTGATTATTTGGTTAAGAAGAGTATTTGGATAGTTGGTGGTGATGGCTGGGCTTATGACATTGATTTCGGGGGACTAGATCACGTACTAGCGAGCGGTCGTAATGTTAACGTTTTGGTAATGGATACCGAAGTGTATTCCAACACTGGCGGTCAATCGTCCAAATCTACTCCTAAAGCAGCAGTTGCCAAATTTGCCGCTAGTGGTAAGCCCGCAGCGAAAAAAGACTTGGGATTAATTGCTATGACCTACGGAAATATTTACGTAGCGAGCGTAGCATTAGGAGCCAGAGACGAACATACCCTGAAAGCATTTTTAGAAGCAGAAGCATACGAAGGGCCATCATTAATAATTGCTTACAGCCATTGCATCGCTCACGGAATAGACATGGGAACAGCAATGAGCAATCAAAAAGCCTTAGTAGAATCGGGAAGATGGTTACTTTATCGTTATAATCCCGACTTAGTTAAACAAGGTAAAAATCCCTTGCAGCTAGACATGAGACAACCGAAAAATTCCCCAGAAGAATCTATGTACAAAGAAAATCGCTTCAAAATGTTGAAGAAAAGTAAGCCCGAAATTGCACAACAGTTGATGAAAGAAGCGGAAGTGGAAGTGAATCAGCGGTGGAAGATGTATGAGTATTTAGCAGCTAGGAAAGTTGATGTAGAATAGATAATAAATCATAAATTAATTTGTAGGGTGTGTTATCGCGACAGCGTAACGCACCTTTTTTGACTTACATAACTGATAATATTTAGTCAATTTAAATTTAAATTTAAATTTACATTTACATCTTGCACCATTATTAACACCGCCAGCGGTTGCAAACCCCTGTCTAATAGCAAAAATCCTATAAATAGGAATGCATAACATTTGGAAAAAACAAATATTGAAGCATACAAAAGTTTTTAAAACAGTTTATTAAAATTAAAGTTAATTTTTTAAATTGACATTCAGTGCATTTAAATGGACTTTCGCTATTAGCCTGCGGTTTGCAACCGTAGGCGGATGTGAAAGCAATTTAATCCAATTTGTGTATTATCAATCTTCTTTAAAATCAAAATAGAAGTGTTGGGTTACGGCGCATTTTCATTCCTCGTAAATGATAAAATTATTTGCGCCTTTAACCCAACCTACTATTTATTCCGAATACTTCCATCTGGCATAATGGTGTCACGAAAAGCAGTTTTATATAAACTACAACCTTCTAAATTAGCACCAGTCAGATTAGCTTCCGAAAAAATGCATCCTCCTAAATTGGTTCCATTGAAGTTAGCTCCTGTCAGATTAGCTCTATCGAAACTAGTGTTGTGAAAACTCGCTCCTCTTAAATCGGCATTAGTTAAGTTCGCAACTTTAAAACTAGCCCACGATAACCTAGCACCTCTTAAATCTGCTCCAGTTAAATCAGCAGCATCTAGACATGATTGAGCTAATTGCGTATTAACGAAACTAGCACCTTTGAGAATGGTACGCTCCAAATAGTACTCGTCCATCCTATTCCCCGTAAAGTCAGCACCACTTAGTTCCATCCCCGAAAGATCCACTTCCAGCTTAACTCCAGAAAAGTTTCTTTCTCCAGCAGCATATCTTTCAAAAACTTCTTCTCTTTTCATTCTGGGCATTTCTTATTTTATTAATTTATTGCTCGACTACTAAATTATTCACTAATCTCAGATGGTGCGTTAGACGAATTCCAAATTTTTCGTTAAATCATAATATAGTCGTGCGTCTAACAGCACCCTACAAAAGAATAATTTATTATTTACTAGATTGATGCAATCGCTTTTTATATTTCGCGGCTTTTTTGCGAATTATACTAGTTTGTAGGTTGGGTTTAACGGAGTGAAACCCAACAAAATCTACGATTCTAACTGAACATATAATTAGATACAATTACGAACAATTTAGCCAACTTAAGGTTGAATTATTTTTACATAAGAATAAGCAAGTATTTTTTCATCTACAGTTACCAACGGAACATCATATATTCTTGCTGTTGAAACGATAATTCTATCGGCTGGATCTTTATGAAAATTCCCTGGAAGCGAATAGGTATCAATTGCAATTTGAGGAGTTATTGAAAGAAGAATTACCCCTTCTTGTGCCAAAGCAATATTAAACCATTCTTGTAGCACACAAGGAAGAATTAGCCTATTTTGGGTAACAAGTCTGGTAATCTCAATCAAACTTATGGAGCTAATACCTAACCCATTTGGTCTTTCTTTATTTATTGCTTCATGATGAGTTTCAGTTAGCTTTGAATCATTATGATTCCACCAAACCCAGATATGGGTATCAAGAATAATCATATTAATTTAATAATCTTGATTAATTTCCCAATCATCGGGAGAAATAGCAGGCTCATTAGGGTCTGCTAAATAAGCATAGGGTTGCATTTCTCTAAGAGGATTAACGTCAAATTCGCGTTTTTTTTCGGAATAATCGCTATTTTTTCCAAACTTTTCTTTGATACTTTCTTTCAAGATAGAAGAAGCAAGTTCTTCAACAGAGACTTGTTGTAAAGCAGCAGCTTTGACTAGAGATTCTTGAGTTTCTTGGCTGATGTAAATATTAGTACCAATCATTATTGATTTCTTCTATTTTTTATGAGATTATACCATATTGCTTTTATCCATAGGGGTACTTAATCCAATCGCCGATATCTATTATCATTTCCGCTAAGCTTAGATATACAACTCTCGGCTCCCAATCCAAATTATCTTGTAAATCGATATAGTTAATTTGAATAATTGGAGCAGTTTTACGTTGTAGAGAATCTCCTCTAATTACAAAAATCTCCTCATCATAGCCACTGATAGGAAGCCAAGCAGAGTAATATCCAAATTCATCCTTTGCTTCGCTATATATTTCAATTGCTTTCTTAAGGTTGAATACTTGGCGAAAATTAGAATCTAAACCATCACTAAATTGGTAAAATTGATAGAATTCTTCTGGTAGTTTGAAGTTTGTGTCATAGTAATAATGCAAATATTCATCAATCTGCTCAGTTGTAACTCCTGGTTTAATAGCATCAGGAGATAATTCAGCAATTTTATTGAGAGCTTCTAATAACTGCGACATAAAATTTATTTAAAACCAAAATATAAATGTTGGGTTACGGCGCATTTTCATTCCTGGTAAATCATTAAATTATTTTGCGCCTTTAACCCAACCTACAATTTACTCCAATTACGACAAATTTAGCCCACGCAGGTGGGCTTTGTTTATGTAGCCCCACCCTTCGAGGGTGAGGGTGAGTATTATTAATAACAGATGGTGCGTTAGACGAATTCCAAATTACTCCTTAAATCATAATATTGTCATGCGTCTAACAGCACCCTACTTCCCGTAAAAACCTTTATTAAATAACGATAACTCTTGTAGAGACGTAGCACTGCTACGTCTCCCCATCATTTATGGTTTTAAATAGCCTATATGGTTTTAAATAACCTACTACAACATCCAAAAACTATGTTAAAAGTATTTGCAGACAGGGGTGGAACTTTTACTGATATTGTTGCCGTCACCGACAATAAATCTACAATTAACCAACTCGCAAATCATCCCCAGCGCTTTTTAATTGTTCCTCTTCCGAATCAGCAATGGGTAATCGTTTATAAGCTACTCTCCGAAAATCCCGATCGCTATCAAGATGCAGCTATTCAAGGTATTCGCGATATTCTCGGTATTTCAAATAACGAATCTATTCCCACACAAGAAATTGAAGTGGTAAAAATGGGTACTACTGTCGCTACAAATGCGCTGTTGGAAAGAAAGGGCGATCGCGTTTTACTTGTCATCACTAAGGGATTCAAGGATGCTTTGCGAATCGGTTATCAAAATCGTCCCGATATCTTTGCCCGTCACATTATTTTACCAAGTATGCTTTACGAGCAGGTTATTGAAGTTAACGAGCGTTACGATGCCAAGGGTAATGAGTTAATTCCGGTAGATGTTGAAGGAGTTAAACAAGATTTGCAAGCTGTTTACGATACGGGAATTCGTAGCTGTGCGATCGCGTTGATGCATAGTTACAATTATCCCCAACACGAGCAGCAGGTAGCTAAAGTTGCTCGCGATGTCGGGTTTACGCAGATATCGATTTCTCATCAAGTTAGTCCGTTGATAAAGTTGGTTAGCCGGGGTGATACGACGGTTGTTGATGCGTATTTGACTCCTATTTTACGTCGCTATGTTGACTCTGTGGCTAGTCAATTACCCGGTGTCAAATTAATGTTTATGAAGTCGGATGGGGGATTAGTTGATGCTCAGCAATTCCAAGGTAAGGATAGCATTTTAAGCGGTCCGGCGGGGGGTATTGTTGGTGCTGTGCAAACTAGTTTGAGGGGTGGCTTTGATGCAATAATTACTTTTGATATGGGGGGAACTAGTACTGATGTTGCCCATTTTAACGGGGAATACGAGCGTCAGTTAGATTCGGAAATTGCGGGAGCGCGGATGCGAGTCCCGGTTTTAGCAATACATACAATCGCTGCTGGTGGTGGTTCGATTTTATCGTTTGATGGTTCGAGCTATCGCGTGGGGCCCGAATCTGCTGGTTCAAATCCAGGCCCCGCTTGTTACCGTCGCGGGGGTAAGTTGGCGGTGACGGATGCTAATGTCATGTTGGGTAAAATTCACCCGCAATATTTCCCTGCGGTGTTTGGTCACGATGGTAATTTACCTTTGGATAAGGATGTTGTTACTGAAAAATTTATACAGTTAGCTCAAGAGATTGAAACAGCTACCGGGAATAATCGGACACCGGAACAAGTCGCTGCTGGATTTATTGCGATCGCTGTGGAAAGTATGGCGAATGCGGTGAAAAAAATAAGTCTGCAACGCGGTTATGACGTTACTAATTACGCGCTTTGCTGTTTTGGAGGTGCGGGAGCGCAGGTTGCTTGTTTAATTGCGGATACTTTGGGGATGAAAAAGATTTTTCTACATCCTTATGCGGGGGTGCTTTCCGCTTATGGTATGGGTTTAGCTGATGTGAGAGCGATTCGGGAAGCGGGGATGGAAAAGGTTTTGGATGTGGAGTTGGTGGGGGATTTGCAGGGGTTGATGGAGGGTTTGGAAGTACAGGGAAGGGGGGAGTTAGAAACGCAGAGGAGCGCGGAGGTTAACGCAGAGGAGCGCGAAGAGGAGGTTGTAAGAAAGGTTAATTTGAAGTATGAGGGGACTAATTCTGTTTTGGGGGTTGATTTTGTTACGAATGTGGTAATGATGCGGAAGGAGTTTGAGCGGGAGCATCAGTTGAGATATGGCTTTGTTCAAGGGGACAAAGGTTTAATTGTAGAATCGGTTTCGGTGGAGGTGATTCAAAAGATGGATACTCCGGAGGAAGCTTTGGTTAAACGTGTTCGAGGGTTGGATGAGTTTCCGATTGCTGTGGAAAGGGTGCGGATGTTTAGTCACGATAAGTGGTATTTAGCTCCCGTTTATCGTCGAGAAGATTTACAACCGGGGGATGTTATTAAAGGTGCTGCAATTATTGTGGAGAAGATAAGTACGATTGTGGTTGAGCCGAATTGGGAAGCTGAGTTAACCGAGCGGAATCATTTGATTTTGGAGCGGGTTTAATCTGGGTTCCTCGTTACAAGGCTCTGCCTCTAGTTTGAGAAGGCGGAGCGGAGCCTTCCACTAGGGATTCCCAGCTAGAGACTGGGAACCAGTTAACCCGTTATCAAATTCATCTTCCTGCTAACTGCTCACTGTCTGCGTTTCCGACGAATAAATGAAATTATTAACGCGATCGCAATTGAAGCGATAACAATCCCAGAAATTGGACCAATATATTTTTCTACTAATTGATAATTATTTCCTAATACGAATCCTGCATAAGTTAAAAGTGCCGTCCATAATAAACTACCTGCAAAGGAGTATAATACAAAGGGTATCAAAGGCATTTCATCTAAACCTGCGGGGACGGAAATAAAAGTACGAATTCCGGGTACAAGACGACCAAAAAGTACTGTTGCTTTTCCGTATTTGTTTAACCATCTTTTCGATCTATCTATATCCGCACCCGATAAAGTTAACCATTTTCCATATTTATCTATCCAAAGACGCAAACGTTTTTCACTCACAAGTTTGCCGATGTAATACCAAGGTAATGCACCGACTACTGAACCCAAGGTTCCTGCTAAAATTACAAGCTGTAAATCTAGCTTACCTTGAGTGACGGTAAATCCCGCTAAGGGCATAATTAATTCTGAAGGTATCGGTGGAAAGAGGTTTTCTGAAAACATTAACAAAGCAATACCTAAATATCCGGAGGAAGTAATTATATTAGTGATCCAATCGAGCATTTTATATTATGCTTAGTAAAATATTTATTCTAAAATAAATGCTATTAACCTGCAAGGTATTTAAAGTACCATGAACAGATTTAAAACTCGTATAGGTTCTTTTGGACTATTGCAACTTTCTTTGGTTAGACTTTTTGTATCAATTAATATAACCCAGAGTCTCTCAATTGGGGGATAAATAAATAAACTTTCAAGTTTAACTTTAAGTAAGTAGTTGATATACAAGATGTACGATTTCATTATCTTTTAAATCGCGTATGAAAGATTGGCAAGCCGTAATCAGTTTGTTTTTAAATTAATCATATGTAATTTACTCTCGTAAAAAACTAAAATAAAAATTGAGAAATTGAAACGATGAGAAAAAATGAGACTTAATTTAGTTTTGCTTTGGGTGACTGTATCGTTCGTAACTGTAGGAGCAATAATGGTACTTCTTCAACCATATATTGATTTTCATTAATTTAAACAATAATTTTAAGTTGAATTATGAATTATTTAATTGCTGTATTAACCAATCGTTTTCAAGTAGAAGCCGCTTACACTGCCCTTGAAAAAGAAAACTTCCCCAAGGAACAAATAAACATTCTCGGACAAGGTTACAAAAGTGCAGATGATTTTGGATTTATTGAGCCAAATAAACAAGCTGGGAAACAATCAAAAAAACTTGCTTGGGTGATTCCTTTCGGGTTTGCAGCTGGCTATGCTTTTAATTTACTTTCGGGAATTGAAATTTTTAGCTGGGCTGGTAGTATTGGGAACCATCTGATTGGAGGTATTTTAGGCGCGGTTTCTGGAGGCTTAGGTGCGGTTTTAGTTGGTGGTGCTGTGGGTTGGACTGTAGGTAGCGGTGATGCACTGGCTTACCGCAATCGTTTGAACGCTGGTAAGTATTTGATTGTGTTTAAGGGAACTGAGGCTCAGATAAGAGAAGCTACAAGGGTAATACGTCAGTTTGAACCAGAAAATATTCAAGGTTATACAGAGCCAGTTGCTGCATGAGTTTGGATTCTTGGTATTATTTACCTTATTTGCCAGGGATTTGAAATCACTTGGGTAGTTGCGATAATTTTAAAGGAGATATATTAATAAATCAGAATTACGCAGGAATTTTCTTATGATTGACGATACAGCATTAAATCCCCAGGAATTAAATCAAAAAACTACAGAAGAATTAAAACAAGAGTTATTACAGCTTACTCAGAATAAAGATAGCCAACCACTTAAGCAAAAAGTACAGTTTTATCAAGAATATTTAGCGCCTATTGTTACTGAGTTAAGCCAGCGCAATCCTTTTCCTCAAGTAGAAGAGCAAGTACCTTTAATTCTTGGTGTATGGAAATCGGTTTTTAGTACAATTCCCTTTCAAGATAGTTTACCGGGACGTTTACCAGAGCAATCTTATCAAATTTTTCATGATAATGGTTTCTATGCCAATATGGCTCGCTATGCGCCAGGTAATAAGCTCAAATTTGGTTGGCTGCAAAAATTAGCATCGGTATTCTTAGCTTTTGACTTAATGATAGTGCAAAAGTATCAAATTAAAGAAGATGAATGGCTGATTGAAAATATTGCTATTAAACAAGCATTAAGATGGCAAGGAATTCCTTTAAGTATTGAAAAAGCAGATAATTGGTTTACTAAGGTAGTGAAATCTTATTCTCAAAATACAGAAACAGCAAATACCTATACTCAAGTGGAATTAAAAAACTTAGATAGCAGCACTGCGAAGAAATATAAAACAGCTTTGGGTGCTACTCCTGAATTTGAGCATTTGTATATAGATAACGATTTTCGTGTAGTGAGAAGTAGGCGACAAGCTAAACAAAGAAATTCTTATACTATTGCAGTAAGAATCAAATAATTTTTATGTTTATAATTACTAAAAAATCAACTGGATACAATAAGCAATTAGCGATCTTTTCAAGCATACAGGCTTTAGACATAGGGTCGATCCAAAATCCAAAATCTAAAATCGAATGACAATTAACCAACTTGAATTAAAATCTGCTGTTTCTAAGTGGCTATACGATCGCTTTTTACATTTTGTGATCTATCCTAGTATTTGGGTAGCTGGGGGGATTGCATCTTTAGGATTATTTACTCAAAAAGTCCTGGAATTGGGCGATAATTGGCAACCCATAGCTCTAATTTTTGTGACTGCTTTAATTCCTTACAATTTAGACCGCATTTTTGACTCCTACGTACAAAAAATTCCCGAAGCTAAAGCGCAGTTATTCTTTCAAAAACCGTATATTTTTGTTTTCTTATTTTCTGCGATCGCAACTACTGCTTTACTTCTTTACTATGCACCTTTAAGAGTTCGGTATGTCAGTTGTGCCGGTATTGTTCCGTTACTTTACGGTACGCCTTTATTCCCCTGGAAAACTAAATCGGAATTGCAATGGTACCGATTGAAAGATATTCCCGGTTCAAAAGCCTGGATTGTTGGTACTATCTTAACCTATGCCGTTATTGCTTTACCTTTAGCTTATGCGGGAGCTAAATTCGATCTAGCAGCAACATTAACAACTTTGTTTATGTTCGCATTTATTGTTTCTAATTCCCATGTTTTTGATATTCGGGATGTAGAATCTGACCGTGAAAAAGGTGTGGTGACATTACCAATTATGGTCGGAATTAAGGGGACAAAATTAATTTTAACAGCGATGAATATATTGATGTTACCGATCGTAATTAGTGGATGGATAACCAATACGATCGCTTATTATCCAGAAATGATTTTAGCTGTAGGGGTTAATCTCAGCTATATCTGGGCGGTTAATGCAAAAACACCCCGTTCAGTTTACAGTATTTGGATTGAGGGATGTTTATTCGTGCCAATTTTAGCAAACTTGGCTATTCAAACATTTTGTTTTATTAGTACAAATTAATTAGTACACCCGCAAAATTATCCAAGTAACTAATAGCTAAAGGAAAAGAAAGTCCCTGCCAGCCGATGGGAGCAAACGTTGATATTTTTGCCAAGGTAAATTGATTAACCATTTTTTAAGCATACTTCTCAACCTACATTAATAGATTTTGACGTTCTCTCGCAGAATAAAAATAAGAGGCAATTCTTGGTTCAACGATGCTCCGTCACGCCAAGCGATCAAAGTTCCTTAGATAACTCTAACTATTGATAGATACCAAATTAGTCATAATCTTTCAACCGAAAGGATATAACATCTAAACAAACCTTTATTATGTTGTCGGGTAAGTAATTCATAGATTTTTAAATGTCTATCGCCCATTAGCTCTAACTTGTTTCTACCTCTTTCTATAGAAAAAGATAATTTAATAATCTATCTAGCGATAAAGGTTTTATTAATACAGCATCACATAACATCGGGAGGGAGAAAGAGAATAAGAAACTTCTCAATTGACCATTAGTATAGTTAATTTTCTTGTTGAACAAAACGATTAGCATAGTGAAAGCACTAGCTTCGACCTTTATTCGACCTTTAAAATATCCAAAAAAGATTAATTGTACGTAATAAATAAAATAAGGAGAACTAACATGACTATTACCCCAGATCAAATTCCTGCTCAGTCTCAGGATAAGCAGCCTGCATTAGAATCGGAAATGAACCCCCAACCGCAGTACGATCGCGAAAGCTATCGAGGTAGCGATAAATTAAAGGGTAAAGTAGCTCTAATTACTGGCGGTGACAGTGGTATCGGTCGCTCTGTGTCAGTGCTGTACGCTAAAGAAGGTGCAGACGTTGCAATTGTTTATCTCAACGAACACGAAGATGCTGAAAAAACTAAAAAGTTAGTTGAAGCAGAAGGACAAAAGTGTTTGTTATTGCCAGGAGATATTAGCAACGAAAAGTTTTGCTCTGAGGTAGTAGAAAAAACAGTAAAAGAGTTGGGCAAACTGGATATTCTGGTTAATAATGCTGCCGAGCAGTACATGGAAAACCCCGAAACTTTAGAAGATATCGATGCGGCACGTTTGGGTAGTATTTTTAGTACCAATATCTTCTCGATGTTTTATTTGTGCAAAGCTGCAATTCCCCATCTCAAAGAAGGTAGCTCGATTATTAATACTACTTCGATTAATGCTTACAAAGGTAATGCTGCTTTACTCAGTTACTCAACAACTAAGGGTGCAATACTTGCCTTTACTCGCTCCCTATCTCAATCGTTATTAAAGAAAGGTATCCGCGTTAATGGAGTAGCTCCCGGACCGATTTGGACTCCTTTTATTCCCGATGCATTCCCTGCCGAAAAAGTCGAAGGCTTTGGCAAACAAGTACCGATGCAACGTCCAGGACAACCCGTTGAAGTCGCTACCAGTTTTGTTTTCCTAGCATCAGATGACTCTTCTTACTTTGCCGGACAGGTATTACATCCTAATGGTGGTGTAGTAGTCGGAGCATAGTAGTCGATCTCATTAATTTTGACGGGTAAAAAGGTTCGTAGTAAGCGCTTTAGCGCTCCGGATTTAGGATTAAATCCGGAGCGTAAGCTGATGTGCAGCTAAATTGTATAACAGGAAAACCTGAAAATATTGTAGTGCGGTAGCGCAGCGTGTCCGTAAGGACATGCATCTTGCGATCTTGTATTATACAAATTAAATGCGTAACAGCTTAGAACCCGTCGGAATTAATGATTTGGACTAGTAGTCCACCACATTAGTTATGAGGAGTTAGCGTAGTGCGTTCACTAAGTGTCCGTAAGGACATGCATCTTGCTCGCTCGTGACCGCTAGCGAGCGAGACGCTCGCACTACTAAAATTTTGTCAAAATTGCCTGTTGTGCAATCTGCAAACCTTCTTGAACTGGTATCACATAAGCCTGTAACCGAGAATCATCGGTACTAATTCGACCTTCACAATCGATGGTTTGTTGATTTCGTACCGAGTCAAGCGTTAATCCGCACCATTTGAGTTGAGAACAAATGCGATCGCGAAGCGCTGCTCCAAGCAGATCGCGCAGGTAAGGCGTATTTTCCCCAATTCCACCACCGAATACAATCGCTTTAGCTCCACCTAAGACAGTTAAGTAAGCTCCAATATATTTAAGAATGCGGTAACAAAAAACGAACATTGCCAGACGCACGCGCTTATCATTATCAAAATGCTTCATCAGCACTCGCGTATCGTGAGACATCCCAGAAACACCTAAAAGCCCGGATTTATTGTTAAGTAAGTCTTCTATTTCACTAACTTCAACACCTTCTTTTGTGGCAAGATAATTTATCAGTGCGGGATCAATATCGCCGCAACGTTTCCCCATCATCAAACCTTCAAGGGGTGTAAAACCCATTGATGTATCGATTGATTTTCCGGCTTTGATTGCCGTTGCAGAACAGCCACTTTCCAAATGCAGCGTAATAATATCAACTTCTTCTTTGGGAGTATTAGTTATCTGCGCGTATCGCGTCGCCATATATTCATGGGAAATACCGTGAAAGCCGAACGCCTTATCTGATAGCGTTCGGACAGTTCAAACGGAATTCCGTAAAGGTGGGCATAATCCGGAATATCGCGGTGAAATACGGTATCAAAAACAGCCACCATCGGCACGTCACCAATTAATTTACGGCTAGCCCGAATTACATCTACTGCATTTGCATTGTGTAACGGTGCAAGTTCTTCAAGGGCTTCGATCTCTGCTATAACGCGATCGTCAATTAATACCGGAGCAGTAAAGCGGTTTGCTCCATGCACTATTCGATGTCCGACAACATCAAATTCGCTATTTATTTCTTTTTCCTTAAGCCACTTTATTGCTTGTTGAGTCGCCGTACTATAATCATTAGCGGTTATTTGCTGCTTGTCAATTACTTCTTTATCCTGCAACTGCGATAAAACCGCATCTCCTCCGATATGTTCGATAGAACCGCTGATTACTTTGTGCAACTGCTGCAAGTTAGGGTTATGAGAATCAGCCCGGATTAATTCAAATTTGAGAGAGGCACTACCTGCATTAAATACTAAGATGTTCATTTTTAGTTTTCATTTTATTTTAGAGGTTTTCTCAATCATTTACAGACGCTGATTGATTTTGTTCAATACCAACGTCTAATCAGTTATCCCTTCGATGGTATTAAGAATGTAATTTTATTTTCACCCTACAGATAGAGTTTTCTTTTGTTTTAAAAAACAACTATAAAGTAAGAAATTATTAGTATTTTACTTTTACAAAAATTAAACTGTGGAGTACGCTGCCTATTTATTTTGAATAAATTTATCTTTTTTATGAATAAATAATTAATGGCACCAACAAATACAAATAGATAATATTAGGAATAATCAAAATGCAATTAAAGCCAATTTCTCAACAGGTAGTCTGTATCGTCGGAGCTTCTAGCGGTATCGGCAGACAAGCCGCTCTTGATTTTGCTAAAAGAAAAGCGAAAGTTGTGGTTTCTGCGCGAAATGAAGTAGGGCTGAAGTCTTTGGTAGACGAAATCGAATCGAAGGTCGGTGAAGCGAAAGCAATTACTGCCGATGTCGCAAATTTTGACCAAGTAAAGGCGATCGCCGATTTTACGATTGAGCAATACGGACGAATTGACACTTGGGTTCATGCGGCTGCAACTGGTGTGTTGGCTCCTTTTGAAGAGATTACTATAGAAGAATTTCAGCGGGTGATGGACGTTACTTTTATGGGACAGGTTTATGCCGTAAAAGCAGCACTACCCTATCTCAAGCAGCAAGGAGGAGCTTTGATTCATATTTCCTCAATGGAAGGTAAGCGGGCTTTGCCACTACAAAGTCCTTATTCTGCCGCTAAACACGCTCTTCAAGGCTTTCTAGAATCTCTACGAGTGGAGTTGCAACACGACAACATCCCTATTAGCGTTACCAGCATCTTACCAGCAGTAATTAATACTCCTTTTTACAACCATGTTCTCACTAAATTAGGAGTAAAACCTACTGGAATACCCCCCTATTACTCACCACAGATAGTAGCTGATGCCATCCTTTACGTGGCAGAAAATCCGACTCGTGAATATATTGTGGGAGATGTAGGGCGAATTTTGGATGTATTAGAGCGGCTCTCACCGGAACTGGTAGATGCAATATTAGCGACGGTTGGTTTCTCCGGACAGAAAACGAATCAGCCTAAATCCGCAGACGCGCCAAATAATCTGTATGCGCCGATGGAGGGATACAATCAAGTTAGGGGAGATTTTAACGAGCTAGAGATACCCAGTATTTCCGATTGGCTGGAAATGAATCCGCCGCTAAAGTGGGGAGCATTAGCTGCTTCACTCGCTGCAATAACTTTCAATAAATAATTTAGAGACGTTGCACTGCAACGTCTCCCTATATTTTAATTAGTATTTAGCCCAACGTTAGTACGAACACTTCCAGTTGTGGGTGAATTATAAATAAAAAGACTTTTATAAAAAATTACTTAGAACTCAGTTTTCCTAAAGCAGTTTTGAGTTTAGATTTATCTATTTTTTGGTACATAATCACTACAATTAATGGCTTCTTCACTTAAAACCACCGCAGGATGTACAGCACAAGGAAGATGTTGATTATTGTCAAAAAATTGACATTTGCGGCAGGGAATAGAAGAAAAATGCTTGAGGGTAACTAGTTGGGTATATAAATTTCGACGATATTTTACTTGCTTAAAAAAAATAAACGCCAAAGTGATGACAAAAGCCACGGGAATGATGGCTAGCCCAACCTGGATAGTTGTTACTTCTCTTGAAGCCGGAATATTTGGCGATATTTCACGAGTGCTTTGTTGAGTTATGATTTCTGTTTGAGGTAGCATTTTGATTTCAATGGTTTGCAATTATGAATGTAGTTTATGAAATTTTAATTGATTTATCTGCCGACAAATTTAATGTTTTAGTAATTTTTTGATGACGGACATCGTAGTAACTGCACAATTCAATCAGTATCTAAATGTTTGCGAAAGAATCCTTATTAAAAAGGAATTTTTTATTCTGAAGTTCGCATAGTCAAAACTAAATTTACAGTTTATTTACAAAAAAAGGTCATGTAGATGTAGGTAAAAATCAACATTAATTCAAGTAATATCTCTAAAAGTCGAAACGATACACCTATCTGTGGTTAGGGTTTAAAAGTTAGTGAAATGTATGTCTTAAGATAGTTATTTTATCGGTTCATATATGTAGAGATGCATTTTTTTATAAAAAATATTTTTTATGAAGTTTTTTAAAGAAAATAGCGATCGCAATGTCTTATGAATTCGATAAGTTATCATAATTTGTTAAAAAACCCGGTTTTTTTAAACTGGGTTTCTTGAATTATTATTAAATTAATTATAATTTTGTCAGCTAAACAGTCTTCTTACCAATTACCAATCAATCTAAAATTGAAACTCTCGAAGGATAGACTGTATCCGCAATTAACACGGGTTTTTCTTTGTACTTTAATTCCAATTCTTTCTTTAATCCCGAATCCCAAGTTAATTTATACTCTTTTTCTAATTCAGCAACTCGAAATGGACGCATAATTCCGGTTACAGCTACTGTTTGTCCATTATTTACAGCCATTGCAGGAGTAGGATTTAAAACTAATAAATCTTGTTTACCTAATAAATTATCTTCATCCAGGGTGAACATTTTAGGATTTTTAATATTCTCTATTTTTCCGGTCAATGCCAATCGTCGGTTATAGTATTTACTAGGATTATCGGCAATATCGTTTACTTGCGGTGCTAAGGCTATATGTTGAGCAATAATAGTAGTTGCATTTTTATAATTTTTATAAGCTTCATCTTGCAATCTTAAACTAAATTCTTTTTCCAGCTTAGGTATATCTAGCTGACGAACTGTACCTGTAACTTGTACTTCTGTATTTTCTTCCGTGGGGAGATTAAAAACTCTACCAGATGCGTTAATAATAATAACTGGTTTACTTTCAATAAAGAACCTTTTGTTTCTGACAGCAAAGGAAGTTGGACTGAGTTGTTCAATATTTTTGCTTCTAATAGTAACAAATTTACCAATTAAATCGTCTTTTTCTTTTGCGACTTGGGATACTGACATCAATCCTGGGGTAGCAGCAGGTTTCCGGTTAAACATAAAGTAAAGCGCAAACAAAAGTCCAAAAAAGGCAATACTGAAAATTACTTTTGGACTCCAACTAAAACGATTCTGTGTTTGATTAGCCATTGTTATGGGGATAATAATTGGTAGATAAAATAAAATCAAACATTCAAAAGGCTGAGATAAGATCGTAAAACTTCTCATCTCAGCCTTTATTCAACTGACAAGTTTATATTAGTCGGAAATCGCAGAAGGATAAACGCTATCAGCTACAAATACAGGTTTAGTACGATACTCGGCTTCTAACTTCTGTTTAAGTTTTAAATCCCAGCCCAAATCGTACTCGCGGTCAAAATCAGCCACTACAAATGGACGAAGTACCCCGGTAAGTGCGACTACTCCATTATCTTTTATAGCTACTTTAGGTTTGGGGTTGAAAACTAACAAATCTGTAGCTCCAAACAACTTATCTTCATCGAGCGTGAAAACTTTAGCGTTTTGAATATCTTCCACCTCACCGACTACAGCAAGTCGCTTGTTATAATACTTCTCAGGATTTTTAGTAATATCACCTGGGTCTGGTGATAGTGCAATAGACTGAGCAATAATTGCAGGTTTGTTTTCGTAATCTACATAATATTGTTTTTCTAGCTTTAAGTTATATTCGCTTTCAACATCTGCAAGTACTAAATTGCGAACTATACCCGTTACCTGAATTTCTGTATCGTTATTTTCTGGTAAAGTGAAAGGTTGTCCTGAAGCGTTGATAATCAAAATAGGTTCGCTACCAAAGAATTTTTCATCGCTGACAGTAAACGAAGTTGGACCAACTTTACCTTTGGGTTCGCTTCTTACAGTTACAGTTTTACCGTCTAATTTATCAGTATTATTGACAACTTCTTTAGTCGTAACATTTCCCGTTCCTTCTGGAAGATTTGCCTGATTATTGTTATCGCAAGCGGGAAGTACTAAAGCCATTAATGCTAATGCGATCGCGCTTTGAAATCTCCAAAACTTATTCATAGATTCACCCTTACCTTGACTGAAATTAAACATTTTTTTCTTGTTACTAACTCGATTCATTTTTAATCAGCGTTTAAATTAGTTCAAAAATACATCACCATCTGCTTGAATTCTTAAAACACCTTGATCGTTATCGGGAGTTGTTTTCTCATCCAAAGAAACAGTTAACATCCCATCTTCTTTACCGGACATTGGCATTACTCGTAGAAGCCCTTTATCTTCTCTCACCATAGTGATAGTTGCTGGAGCGGGAATATCACGTAAAACTACTTCTTTTCCACCTTCTAAATAGCGAACCTCTGTATGAGTAAGAACTTGATAGGAGATGCGAGCGTTAGTATCGTTTTTCAACGTCACGCTTACTTTACCCATCATTGGCTTGATAGTAGCAACAGCACTAGCACGGTTTTCGGGAATGGGTGGCTGTATGGGTTTTACGTTTGTAACTGGGGGTATTGCGTTTAGCGATTGGTCTACAGCTTGTCCGGTTTGCTTCCATCTTGTTGTAGCAGCATTTGGAGTGCATCCTGCGGGAACTATTATCTTATTGTTGTAAGGTTCTTCATAATAGATTTTTGGGCAAGGATTACGCTTCGGGTTGGGACGAGCAGGAATTGCAAGTGCAGTTAATGGTAGGAACGGAATCAAAATTGCAAAGCCACTCAGAACTTTTTTTAATGTTCCGATATTTCTTTTTTGATCAAACATAAATACCTCTTTATTTACCATTCTTTTACCTAATTAGCTATTTGTAGATACACTATTGATAATTTTTATTTTTTATAAAATTTGATTTAATTAACTCCTATTACTTGCTATTAATTGACCGCGTTAATTTTGATAGATTTATATTCATAATTTTATTACTCATATGAATATGAGACTAAAACTCTTACTGTGAACTGAATTAGCCTTCATAGCTTATGTAGTGGAGTACTATAATTATTAAAATTACAAATCAAATGATTTAACTGAATTTAATCTCAGTGTAGGTTTTTTTGCTAATCAAGTCTTCTTGCTAAGGCAATATTTATTATGCCTAGCTAAATCTATCTTTAGAAGTAAAATTTGATATCGAGAGATATAGTTAAATATTTATGAAATAAGACGTAACAATAAAACTTTTTATTTGCTGTTATTGAGATACTTAGCTGACTTAAAGAGCCAAAAGTAAAATGCTATAAATTGCCGCACCTAATGCAAAAGCCCAAAAACGGCTTTCTCTATTTTCAGGAAGTTCTTCTTTGAGTATGTTAAGCACAATTCCTCCCGCTAAAAAGGCAAAAATAACAGCTATTGCAGCTTTTCCAATTTGAGTACCGCTACCGATTACCCATCCAACAATAATTGCTGCTGCTAATATCCAGCGTCCGATACGATCGTAAATATGCTTGTGATTTTCTCGTAAACCGAAGTCGTTGACAACAAAGTGAAGTGCCATTGCTAAACTATACAGTAACAAATTTTTTATATCCGGCTCTTCTCGATGCATTAACAAGTAGCCAATTAAGGCATTATAAACTGCAAAAGAAGCAATATGTACCCAAAATACTCCTTGAGTTGTAACGTCTCCTTTCCCTGCTTTCTCTTGACTTTCACGAGATTTACTGGCCATTCTTTCTAAGCCATAAAATACGCTTAATCCTAATAATGCTAACAGGTAAACGTGATGTTCTAAATAAAAAATTAACCCGGTTTGCGTTCTCTCTAAAACTTTCTGATGTTCGCTTAATTCTGGCAGGATATGTACAAAAACGTAAGCAACCGAAACTCCACCTGCACCACTCAACCAGCGATTGCGCGGAACTTTTGCAAAGCGCAGTTTACCGCTAAATAGATGGGTTAACGACAACGCGATCGCAATTAATGCTGTGGTAATTATGGCGGATGTAGATGGTAATGATTCACTCATCAATTAATAATCTATAATATTTTGTTTTATATTCATTCAATACTGTACCGTAAACCGAATTTACGATCTTGTTACTTTATTCCAGGAATGGCCGCAATTGTCACAAGACCGAGGGAACGGTGCGTGACACAAAACCTTATTATTGCGTTAGAAATCAAGCGAAGTGTCACAGCACCCTACGACCAAAATATGCCAGTTGCGGCCATTCCTATATTCGATAAGTTTCCGTTAAAAAATAAAAGTCTTATTTTTTACCTAAATAAATAGACGGTAGTAATCAATACGCATTTTTTTGTCAAATTGATATTCTTGATACTGAGTCAGAATATTTGCTGAAATTATGTTTAAACTTCGTGAAGTCTTCATTGATTATTCGGAATGACTTAATATAAAAATTCCTTGAATTAGCTAGTCTTGACGGCTAGATGAGGATATGCAAAAATCTTGAAACTAATAAAATACTTATTTTTATACGGGTATAGAAAGAAACTATAAACCCGAATTAGCGTCTTAAAACCGTATAAATCACGTAATTGCTCATGAGCCAAAAAACTATGCTCGGTATTGCTTTTACTACACTTGTTTTGGCTAGCGCGATCGCGACAAAGCCCGTACCGGGTCATACGTCCACAAGCGAACCAACGGTGAAAAAGCCACTGTTAATTCCATCACGTCCGGTAAAGCTATCTACCAATGTAAAAACTACCGAATTGGAAAGGGTAATATTTGAGCAAATAAATCAGTATCGGGTTTCTAAAAAATTGCCAAAGCTAAAGTTAGATGCCAAAATTTCTAAGCAAGCGAGGATTCACAGTCAAAATATGGCTAAACATCAGGTACCATTTAGTCATAATGGGTTTGCGAAACGAGTCGATACCATCCCAATTGCTTATAATAGTGCGGCTGAAAACGTTGCTTTTAACTCCGGATATGACGATCCTGCGATGGAAGCGGTAACAGGTTGGATTAAGAGTCCGGGACATCTCAAGAATATTCATGGTAAGTATAACTTGACGGGGATCGGTGTCGCTGTCAATAGCGAAGACGAGTATTTTCTTACACAAATTTTTATTCTTAGTAAATGATGATTTATGATTTCTTAAGCCATATAGCGTTTGCTCTTTTTATAGTGGCAGACAACACATTGTTTTTTTAAAATTCATGGAATTACAAGACTTTCAGGTTTGCGATCGCGATTTTGATGAAGTTACTCTTTCAGAATACTTAAAGAGTGAAGCAATTGCTGTAGATACCGAAACTATGGGATTATTGCCTTTACGCGATCGTTTATGTTTGGTGCAGATAGCTGACGATAAAGGTAAGGTAACGGTTGTCCGAATTGCCAAGGGACAAAATGAAGCCCCAAATTTAAAAAAACTCTTAGAAGCAACTAGTGTCCTGAAAATATTTCACTTTGCTCGTTTCGATCTAGCAACGTTGCGTCACTATCTGGACATAATGGTAAATCCTGTTTTTTGTACCAAGATTGCCAGCAAATTAGTTCGTACCTATACTCCAAGACACGGACTCAAGGAAGTAGTACAAGAACTAGAAAAAGTAGAACTTGATAAAAGCGCTCAATCTTCCGACTGGGGAAACGCTGCTAATTTATCCGATACTCAACTAAGTTATGCTGCTAACGACGTGCGTTATTTGGTTAGCGTACAGCGGAAGTTAGCAGAAATGCTTAAACGTGAAGAGAGATTGGAATTAGCCTCGGATTGTTTCAAATGTTTACCAACTATAGTAAAGTTGGATTTGTTACAGTTCAAGGATTTATTTGAGCATTAACGCCCACACCCTTCAAGGATAAGGCTACAAGAGCAAAGCCCACTGTAAGGTGGGCTAAGAGATATGAAACCTTATTTATTCAATTCAATCCAAAATTGTCTTATTTATCCATATTTGCTGCTTGGTCTTTCATGCGATCGATGACATTATAATCATCCTTACCAGCAGGAGTCCTTGATTCTACAATACCTTCTGTAGGACCACCGATAGCTTTCCATGCACCGAGTCCACCCTTAAGTTCCGATACGTTTTCAAAACCTTTACTTCTTAAAGCTTGTGCGGCTTGGGTGGTATCGGCATCGCTAGCACCGTAAACGTAAATATCGCGGCTTTTAGCTAAACTTTGTGCTGCTGCGTCTCCTAGACCGTCCATCGACATTGGTAACGCGCCCATGATGTGACCTTCATTGTAGGTTTGGCGATCGCGCACATCAATAATAGTAAACGCAGGCTCACCCCACTCCAAGCGAGATTTAAGTACGTGAACGTCCGACTTTTTCTGGTCTACAGGAGGTTGAGATGGAATGATATTTTCAATGGGATTGTTAGCCATGTGTTTTCCTCTGTTTTGTTAATATACATCAACCGTAAAAGCGTTAAGGGTCAATAATACATAAGCATTTACACGATTTACACGTTTTCCAACTGTGTTATTTGCGAATCAAAGTGTATTATTTAATCGAAATTTACTATGTATGAACCCGGATCAATTAAGCTTTGAGACCCTCAGCCCTTGACACTTTTGCGGCTACGTTTTATTCATTGATCAAAATTTAACGTTATAAGAGATCAAAACTGCTCTTTCTCTAGAATGAATATTTCAAATATTTCTCTAACGATAGGATGAGATAACAAAAAAAAAGGGCGCGATCGCTGCAACCCTTTTATAATTCTCAAAAAAATCTATTGGATCAACTTACTTAAGCTAGGACAAAATCGACATCACTAGCACCAGCAGAGGTAGATTGACCGGATTGCAACTTATTGCCATTAACCTCAACAGCAAAAGGAGTGGAATCTAAACTGAGATTGTAATCAGTTTTATCAGAAGTATATCCGACACTCGCAACCATTTGGCGACCTGCATCAGTATATTTGAAAGCCAACATCTGATTCTTCTTTTGCTTATTATCGTAAGCCCAAATTACCATATACTGTTCGCCTTGATATTCAAAAATCTTCGGTGGACGATTGGGAACGTAACGTCCAGCTTCCCCAAAGCTTGAATCTAAAAAGCCTTGAACAGAACTTTCTTCAACAGCAGCATAAGCGACCTCATCAGCTGCGGGAGCTTCAGCATCAGGTTCATTTTCAGGTGGTGCTTCTTCTTTTCCACGGTTGCGGAAATAGTCTACAGCTTTCTTAGTTCCAATTGCACCAACAGCCGCGACACCAGCACCAATTAACAAATTACGAAGATTATTAGCCATGGATTTAACGATGAGAAATAAGCATCGAGGTAACATCCTATCACTAAGAGAGACTTATTCGAGATTGATTTATTTTTTTTATATAATTTGATAATGCGGCTAGATATCTGGTTAAGATTAGTTTATTTTTTTATTGTCAGTTGGAATTATTAGGTGAAGAATAAATTATCTATTCATCAAACCTATTTAGCCCCAGCTTGATCTTTAAATCGTCAAATATTTTTACTTTCTGCACCCAATAGATAGATTTTTACCATCACTTGAAGTTGAAACCGACACGATAAAATCTTCTGGACAAGTTTGTACAGAATTATTTTGGATTATTTTGATATCTTCAGAAAGCGTACACTCTTCAAACTGTGACTTTTGAGCAAACGTTATGTATTTTTTTGCTTTACAAGGAAATATAGAAGTGCCTATTTGAGGATTGCTTATACTAACTTTAGTATCTCTCGCTAATACGCAATATGCTAAAGAACCGTTAGAATGCCTAACAATAGTACCCGATTCACATGAAACTGCTGAAATTGCAGGTTGAGAAAAAACTAAGTTTATCGCAGAAACACTGAGAAAAGAAGCAACTGTAGTTAACTTACAATTAAAATATTTCATTTGTTAAAACTCTTATTTTTATAGGTATGGAGATTTTGAAAATACTGTAAATAAATATCAAAAAAAAACACCCCTTCCGGGGTGTTAACATCTTCCCAACAATCAGCAACAGTGACAAATGCGGGACAAACCACATCCAGAGTCACAGGCGTGTATTGTTATATTATTAACTTTTTAATAGATACACCTCAGAATATGCACTTAGAAGCCCAAGCTAAAATTGACAAAATAGTTTTTATCTGACTTCATGTGTATCTATTTAATTGATTAAATAATAATTTTAGGAAGAAAAAGGAACTGTTAAAATTGACTTACGCAACTGGCACATTTTTTCTTGTAGGGTGTTGATTTTAAGGGAAATAAACCATATTTTTGCACATAATTTAGTACAGTATTTAACTAGTTCCCAGTCTCCGACTGGGAACTCCTGTGTGTGAGGCTCCGCCTCAAGTACATTAACAGGCAGAGCCTGCCGCCAAGCGTTCCCAGGCGGAGCCTGGGAACAAGAAAAGTTAATGACAAGAAAATATGCAATTAAACTTAGTAGGATAAAATTATGATAAAGAATTTTAAATCTACGTCGGGTTTATTAGGTTTATGTATTGGTGATGCATTAGGTGTACCTTTAGAATTCACCAGTCGCGCCGAAAGAATAAAATCTCCGGTAACATCAATGTTGGGTTATGGAACTTGGGATGTGCCTGCTGGAACTTGGTCAGATGACAGTTCGTTAACTTTTTGTTTAGCTGAATCTCTTTGTCACGGGTTTTCGCTCGATAATATTGCTAATTCTTTCTTGCGCTGGTATCACGAAGGTTACTGGACAGCTAGCGGTGAAGTTTTTGACATTGGCAATACAACGTTTTTGGCGATCGCCGATTTTCAGCGAGGTGTTCCACCTTTGCAAACTGGCGGAAAAAGTGAAAACAGTAATGGTAACGGTTCGTTGATGAGAATTTTACCTATGGCTTACTGTTACAAAAAGCTGACTTTTCCGGAATTAATTTCCCGTACTCATCAAGTTTCTTGCATAACTCACGCGCATCTCAGGTCACAAATGGGCTGCGGGATTTATGTAAGTATTGCACTTTCTTTATTGGAAGGGGAGGAACCACAAGCAGCTTACAAAGAAGGATTGAAAAGAATACAGGAAATTTATTCTGCATCGGAATACGCTGCTTAAATATCACATTTTAACCGAGTATTTAGCGATAATATTGCTGAGTTAACTGTAGATGAAATTCAGTCGAGCGGTTATGTCATACATACCCTTGAAGCATCGTTATGGTGTTTGCTAAATAGTACGTCTTACTCCGAAGCGGTATTGAAAGCAGTAAATTTAGGTGGAGATACAGACACCACCGCAGCAGTTACGGGTGGTTTAGCGGGAATTTATTATGGTGTGGAGAATATACCCGCAGAATGGATCGAGCAAATTGCCCGCAAACAAGAGATTATAGATTTAGCTGCACGTTTTGAAGCAGCAGTTTTTGATTAGTTAGGAGTTATGAGTGAGGAGTTAAGAGTTAAAACTTTTCCGGTGAATGAATCTTTTAAGAGGGAATAGGGGAAAAATACGACCCCCGTAGATAATGTTAACAGTAGAGCAAAATAATCTTCATATAGTAAGGTTTTGAGAGTTGTTCGCCGTTTTTTTGCATACTAAATAGTAAAGAATTAAAAACTCATAACTCATAATTCTTAATCAACTTGTTGTGCAATCCACTGTAAATAAGGTTGATGACCTTTAATAATGGGTAAAACAATAATTTCAGGTACTTCATAGGAGTGAAGTTCGAGTATTTTAGCTTCTACTGTGGGAAATCGAGTTAAATCGGTTTTGATAAAAAGTTGCCATTCTTGGTCTTTGCTGACTTTCCCTTGCCAAGTGTAAATCGAGTTGATAGAGGTGAAACTAACGCAAGCAGCGAGTTTTGCCTCTACTAAAGCATTGGCGATTTTTTCTGCTTCTTGCTGAGAACCAGTTGTAACCAATACTATACCGCACTCGGTATTATCCATAATTAAAGAAAAAAGTAGATGGACACCAGTGAAAATAATTAGTAATTTTACTAATTAAAAATTATTTTATCGTTCCGGCAAGGGAAAACTCATAACAAGCAATTTAGTTTGTGTACCGATAATCAGTGACAGTTAATTAAACGGTTGATAGCGAATATACCTGCCCATCAATTAACAATCGGGTAATTCCCTTAGCTTGTAATTGGTAACGAGCCTTGTGAAGCACTTTGCTATCAGGTACTTTGATTACGCGATCGCGCTTTGAAGAAAAACGTTTTGCCACTCGATGGTTATCGAAGATGGGTAAAGTTGTTTCTTGGGTTTCTGGACTGGGAATTTCTCCTAAGTCGCTAAAATCCCTCAGCGGACGAGTAATTAGTTCTGCGGCTCTATCTATAACTAAATAGCAGGTTCTAGGTAAATGAGCCTCAGCTAGCGGTAGAACTCGAACTAAAGGTTCGTTTGACCTTCTTCTGGGAACAAAACGTGTAGGTTCCTCAAAATCATCATCATCATCGTCTTGATCATTATCGTCTTGGTCTTCATCATCGAAATCTTCGTCGTCTTCAAGTAAATCGTCTAAATCTTCCAAGTCATCAACATCATCAAGTTCCTCACCAAACATTTCCGCGATTACTTTGGCTTCTGTAAGCTCGTTATCTAATAGCGGACTGGGAATACTCTTGAGTTGGGGAGGACTAGGAACCCTAGATACTTCTTGTGTTTCTTCCAATAGTTCCAATTGTTCCGCATCTGGGGAAAAATTTGCAGATGATGGTGCTGAGGAACGCCGTTTTACTCTTCTAGGTGCTTCGGTTGTGTTATTAACCTTCCTAAGTATGGGCTGTTTTTTGACGACAACTTCTTCAACTTCAACTTCTTCCTCGTCTTCCTTTTCTTGAATAGGTATTTCGATAATTTTGGGCTTAGAAGTGTCCTTCTCTTCGCTTTGTGCCTTGACATCGTTAAAAGAAGGAATATCATCATAGCTGACTTGCGCCCTACCTTCAGGGGTTCTAGCAGCACGCTTGAGAGAAACTAAATACTCGTACTCATCTTCTGGCAAAGTACTTTTGAGCAAGCGGCTAATAGTTGAATTGCTTACTCCATAGCGCTCTGCCAAAGTAGAAGTAGTTTCGGCACTTTCTCGGTACAGCTTGAGAATTTCTTTTTTGTCGGATTCTGTTAGTTTTCTCACGGTAGTAGACCCCAAACGTTGTTTTTCTAAGTTCGTTTGCGTCCGCGTTCTCGTCGCGAACGATTTGATGAAGCCTCAAATTCCAGGGCAGCGCCCATACTGAATAAAACCCCACTCAACACCCAACACACTTCTAATACGTCTCCACTTTGATAATTGGGATCTCTAGTAGCCCATTTAAACCATATATCTGCAATGTAAAGCGAAAACGTTGCAACTGCAATCATTCGCCAAGGTAAAGATGCTCTTCCACCCCAAAAAGCTAATAGTAAACTGGTAGCAATAATTAATAGTAATACGTCGCTGACTACGTAGAACCAACTTAAAAATGTACCAATTTGATCTTTCAATCCAGAAACTTCCGTTGCAGCAGCGGTCGTTGCTGGGTCTTGCTGACTAATTAGCCATGCCAAAGCACTACCAAAAGCGGCGATCGCCAATACAATTATCCACTGCCAGACCTCTAAATTGATTCGCCTTGAAGCTACCGCTAAAATCATGCCGATACCGACCAACAAATATGTCACCACAAAAAATATATCGCCAACTGAAGGAAATGGTTCCTCCCCTAAGACTATTTCTGTATAACCAAAGAATATCCCTCCTAAGAAATAAGAAAGCATACCTATACCAAATAACAGCCAAACGTTTCTACCACTGACAATTTTGCGACTGCGCCAATTTCTTAAGCACAAAATCCCCGCCATCAGGTAAGCGAGAGCTTCAAAAATATTTGTTCCAATTACATACCATTCAGCACGACTGACTAAACCATTTGCATCCGGAACCTTGGCACTAAAAAGTAAAAAGTATAGCAATGCCAAAACACCCCAACAAATATTCGCCAGGAGAATATTTTGAGTGGTAAATAATGACTTTAAATTGTCGGACTTGTTATAAATACTACTCATTTATGATTTACCGTGTTTATGCACTTCATAGAGATTTTGCCTATAGATCGTGTACGCAAGATAAACTCTCTTTGAACCAGAGCGCATTTAACTTGACAAACCTACACAATCTTAACTGCATAAAAATCACTATATGTTAATGCCACAGTTTACCCAGAGTTGAATTACTTAGCCAAGTCATAAATAGCTTTCTTTCCGGTATAGGCATATCTTGTAAAGTATCCAATGCCTGATGAGCAAAATCGGAATTACCAAAATACGCTTTACCCAGTCGATGCAATTCTTCCAGAAAGACGGCTACATAATCTTCTTCCCAAAAAGGAATTTGAATCGGTTCTAAAGGATTTATAC
>NZ_JAYGHM010000078.1:0-36808 GCF_034931125.1 Rivularia sp. UHCC 0363
TGCAATATTAGTTAAGCTCGGATTGATATTGCCTATAGTCGGAAATGGTGATGTAAGAATTTCTTGATTTTCCGGTGGTTCGTCGTTGATAATACGTTGGTCTTCTACTTGCAATCCTGGTGTCAAAGTTATGTATCCAGGTGATGGAGAAGAATTTGTTAGATTGTTTTCCAATTGTGTCGTAGCTATTGTTGTTGTTTGTTCATAAGAAATAACATCACCCTTTGCGGAGTCAATATTGATTTGCTGCTGGTTGAAAGGTATAGTATCAGTTGTCTTACTAGCGTCGTTTGTGAAAGAAAAGTTGAATCCAGCCAGTTGATTTTCTTCAAAGACCAAATTCATTTGTATTTCCTTACCATGTTCTAAACTTACTTCTTTTAAAGTTGCTTGCAAATCTTTTACGTCGGCTAGATGATGTCTATTATCTAACACTTGATTTACGACATCAGAAATGTAATTTAAGTCTGATGGGTCAGTAATAAAACAGTTATCAATTGAATTGCTCATGATAAGTAGGTCGGCATTGAGAATTGTAATTTTGGATAATGTAGCTTTACTTTAGGGGTAAGGGTTTAAAGCCAATTTGCCCAACTGTTACATAGCCCCGGTTTATTTCTGCCGACTTACTCAATATCTGATAGCTATGTACATTCCTAGTCATATCTCCCCTAATTTTTAAACTTATTTTCTAGTTTTATTACGGAAATAACTTTCGGAAGTTATTAAATTTATTTTCAATCAAATATCTTTAGTCAATGCTTATCTTATGACGTAAAACTGCTTATCACTATAGTAATAAAATTACTTATGACTATAGTGATAGATATGTAAAAATAAATCGGCTGATACTATTGCTTAATAGCGTATTTACAGTTTTAACCGATAAGTAACTTTAACTAAATTATTTATTATATTAAACAAAATTTTTTCAAACAACTGGAAATTTTTAGGTTAATTAAGATATTTTTAGATATACACATAAGTTTTTTTTTGGAATGATGACCAATTCTTCTATTCAGGATTATCAATTTATCGATAAGAAGGTAGCAGCGAAATTAACAGGTTTATCCAGCGACACTCTCAAAAGGTATCGTCAAAAAGGCAAGCTCCAAAAAGACATACACTGGGTTTCCGTTAACTCAAGAGTAGTAAGATACAACAAGACTCTATTAATCGATTGGATACAGAATCACCAAAGCAACCCTCAAGCACATTCAAAAGCAGTAGAAAACTATTTATCGTCGCTTCCATCCAGTCAGAAGAAAACAAGACAGAAACGTTCTTAACGCTTGAATCGTATTTTTTGAAGATTTATTGTTACCACTTGTAACATAAACTAAACCTCGTCTATGGTACAAACGTCCTACAAGATTTAGGTACATAAATTTTCAGAAGAAAATAGTTATGAAACGAGAAATCCGTTAATCCAGAATCCGTAATCAACTAGAACTAGAATCACGAGGTATCAAATATCAATTATGGAGGTTAGATGATACCGAAGAACAAAAATTACACGATAGCAGTCTTCCGATTGATGATGATTATATGTTTTACGTTCAATTAGGTTGGAGCGATAGAGGAAGTAAAGATAAATTCTGCTTTAAAAATATAAACAAATGCGCTTCTTAAAAAGCGCATTTCACAATCGACAAGTATGATGTTTGTTGTGTTTAATTCAACCTATTCAAAAATCCGGTAAGTATCGAGTAAATGTTTAAAAGTTTGGAAGCATCAAAACGAAATTTATAAATTAATTTCATTGATAAGTTCTGTAAAAGCTTCCATTGATGAAATTGCGATCGCGTTTCTCAGAAGTGACTTAAGTACGGATACATCATTGATACGATTAATGCTTTCAAGAACGTCGGACGGTATGTCGCCGAAGCGCACTTCTAGAACTTCAACTACACTTTCGCGAGCAATTTCAACTTTTCCTCTTTGCTTACCTTCTTCTATACCTTCTTGCTTTGCTAAACGTTCAATACTAGTTACGTAACGCATTCTACCTGCTTCCTCCTCGCGTTTAAGTTCTGCTTTAAAATCCGCCGCTAGTTCTTCTGGTAAAGACATTAGCCAATCGATAAACCGGAATAATCCAATAACTTCTTCTCGACTATATCCCTTGTCAAACAACATTCGTACTAGTCTTAGCTTCCACGCTCCACCTACTTTCAGGGTTTTGGTTCGTGGCTTTGGTACGCAAGTGTGCCATGACAACAATACTGAAAGGATTTGTGGTTTGCTCCAAAGTTTGCTCAAGCTGTGATTCATAATCTAATAATTTTACAACTGGGAATTCTAAACTTAAGCGACATTCTCCAAGCGAATATCCGTAACTTGATGGTCGCCAATTTGGCTGCTCATCAGCAAGTATGGCAAGACTAATTACTTTTGTTCTATGTCGATCAAACAAACGGTAATGATAAATATACATTCGTTCGGGAAAGTTCTCATCGAATTGACTCTGGACTTCGATATGAACAAGTATCCAAGCTTCTTCACCACTGAGTAAGAAAACCTTAGCAACTTTATCGACTAAGCGTTTTCCAATTTCTGCCGTACTGTTCTAATTTTTGTAGTTCGCCATCAAGAAATTCATAAGGTTTCGTCCAATCGATAATAGAATATACTGTTGGAAAAAAGAAGTCTAAAAAACTAGGAAAAAAATCTTCAATTATTTCCTTCCAAGGATTATCATACTCTGTCCTTTTTTTAGTCATCAGTTATTTATTTGTAAGAACACTTATTTAAAATAATAGTTTAAAATATTAACAATAATACCAATTATTATAGACATAAAATATGTCTTATAAAATGAAAATTTTTGATACTCATAATATTTTAATTTGCAATATATATGTTTATATCAAATTTTGTTAACTTGATTCAAACTAATTATAATTCTGGAACCTCTAAATTAGGCTTACTACCTGCATAATGCTTGTAAATAACTTCTGGGGAATTACCAACCCATTTTCCTATATCCTTCGCATCAATATCAGCCTCTAAACAAAGGGTAATGAAAGTGTGCCTACATTGATAAGGCTTGCGATATTCACTTACCACACCTTGTTTTACAAGTTTAGTTACAATTCCATCTATTTGTTTACCGCGATGATTTTTATAGCCTTTCCATGCATGATTAAGAAAATCACCAAAGTCTACTATGCCTCCTTTTTTACTTTTGAAAATAAAATCGTCTGGATTATTATTTTCACGCTTAATTGATAAAAGTATTTCGCGTAACTGATTATTTACCGGAAAACGTCTTTGACTTTGAGTTTTTAATCCATTTTTAACAGCGAGTCCTTTACTGCTGATTGTAATAGCTTGCTCAAAATTTATGTACTTATCGTTAATATGCTTCCACTGCAAAGCTATAGCTTCCGATGGTCTACATCCAGTAAAAAACAATATTTTTACTAAAGGAGCATAGTAACTATAAAGCTTACTTTCATCAAAGGCTTTGATTATTGCATCGCGTTCTTCAGGAGTAAATGGATTAATTTTATATTCTGTCGTCTCCGACTTAGGAATCTGAATGTCTTTTGCCATTTCTTGGAAGGGGTTGGACTCAATCAATTTACTTTTCATCGCCCAATTGCAGCAGGCATTTATATTTGTTAAAGTACGCTTTGCTGCATTGGGAGTGAGATTTGCAATTAGATAATCCCTAATCGTAACTGCATCATCTAAGTTTTTTGTGGGTAAGGTAGTGATGTGGTTCCGGTACTTCCGATAATCAACAGCATAGGTAGAAGGACTTATCTGCGGTTTCTTAAATTGAGTGTATTGTTCCCATAACTTTTCTAAATCCTGAGTTGGAGTAGTCGAACGAGAAGAAGGAGTAACTGTTTTGAGTGAAGCTGTTGGCTTATATTTAGCCAAAGTCGCATCAAATTCACCATAATCAATATCCCTTTGAATCTTCGCGGCTATTATAGAAGCCTGCTGTCTTCCCAATGGTGTATCGTCATGTTTGGTTGAAAGGTAAAAACGTTTGGTTTTTATTTCTCCTGTTTCTTTCGTAACGGGATGAGAAAAAACTATTTGAAGCCTACCATTAGAATTTTTTATTTGTACCGAACCGGGTTTAGAAGCATTGGATGATTTTTTAGAGGACATAGAGTCAACCGCTCCTTTAAAAAATAATGATAATTTCTATTTATTACGCACTTTTAGATCGGGAATATTTAATTAGTACTGAGATACTAATAATTTTATAGTACCACTGCTAAGAACAGGAGTGTTATCTAATCCAACGATTAACCATACATATAAAGGTTATAAAGGGAAGTATATTAAACAATTAGTTACTTTACCCCAGTTTTACCCCAAAACATGGGATTGGGGTAAACACCTCTACCTTACAAAATTTACCCCAATTTTACCCCAATTGTTGCCCTAAACTACTCAAAAGTGACCCAAAAATATGAGAAAGCTTGAAGAATCAGTCCTCGCGGGCGCATTAAAAAAGGGCTTGTAAGCCCTACAATGCTTGTATTTCTTTAAAGGCGACACCCGGATTTGAACCGGGGGATGGAGGTTTTGCAGACCTCTGCCTTACCACTTGGCTATGTCGCCGCATTTACCATTTATTATCTTACCAATATTTTATATATAAATCTACCCCCTCCCATCCATTATTTTATGAAACTCCTTTATAAAAGAAAACGGAAAATAATACGATCGCAAATTTCAACATCGTATACAGTTAAATTCTCCATAATAAAACCGCTATTTCATGACTAAATAAATAGCTAATGGTCTTACCATGCTTCAAGTGATTTATCTACCCATTGCATTACCTCACATCTATGCTAGGATTTTCGGTTATGTAAGATACATATTTTTCTCTACAAAAACAGTATTTATACTTTTAAAGGCATAAGTATTGTAATACTTTAACAAAATAGCTTTTATGTCTTAGGATAGATGAAAAATCTTATAATATGTCAAAAAAGTATAATATATTAAAGCCGTACTTCGGTTATTACTTAAATAAAAGAGAAAATGGTGAATATACATTACCCAAAAAATATTAAGGGCTTATCTGTATAAGTATGTAACCAAAGAAACATTAGCTACTATCACACAAGTAAGTTATGACTAACAAGGAGAATTGGATATTAACACTCTTAGATTGGTGCCACCAAAGATGAAGCAGGTTTCTCCGATAACTATTGTCCAGTTAACAGATATGCATCTATTTGCTTCGGAGCAGCAACAACTCTTAGGAATTCCGACTACGGATTCTTTCCATACAGTTATCGAGCGTTTAAAAGAATTTCGAGAGGAGCTTGATTTATTGTTATTAACGGGGGACTTATCGGGTGATGGTACAGCGCAATCCTATGGAAATTTACAAAATTTAATGAGTTCGTTATTTCTTCCTAGTTATTGGCTACCAGGAAATCACGATGATTTTGCGATAATGAGTGAAATGTTAAATCTGGGACTAGTATCGAGACGTAAGTGTTTTGAACGTGGGGGATGGAATTTTATATTGTTAGATTCTTCGGTAGCTGGGAAAGAACATGGTTATCTACGTCGCGAAACTCTAGAATGGCTGGATTTACAGCTAAGTACGATTGTTGACAAACCAACAGCGATCGCAATACATCATCCTCCTTTTAAGGTAAATTCTCGTTGGTTAGATAAAAGTAGCTTGCAAAACTCCGAAGAATTTTTGGCAATTTTGGACAAATATCCACAAGTTAGATTAGTTTTATTTGGTCATATACACCAAGAATTTTACACTCAGCGACGAGGTGTTGATTATTTAGGAACCCCTTCAACTTGCGTTCAGTTTCAGCCAGGAAGTAATAAATTTGCTCTTGATCGGAAAACACCTGGATTTCGCTTGATGAAACTTTATCCCAATGGAACCTGGGAAAGTTGGGTTGAAAGAGTTCCTTACTACTTTCACGCTGTATTTGCAGCGAACGGATATTAACAATGACTAATGATTAAATTTTTACTTCGTCTGCAAAACTTTGCCAGCGAACAAACTGAAACGGACCTGCGACTGAACCCCAAATATGCTCGTCAGTTTCTAAATCTCTTCCTCTATCTTTGCTAATAAATTTTTCTGCATCTATTTCAAATTCGCTGTCAAGGTAAGTATTTTGTCCTTTACGAAATACAATGCAGTTTTTACCCGACTCTACTGCCCCCTTAAAACTGTGACCAGTCCATTCTACAATCATGTTACAGCCTGGGAGTTTTTCCAAGTCATTTCGCTCCAAGGTTTTGAGCAGTTCTAAATTGCGGGATGCACCATAGAACTTTTCTGCATCTTTAACTCTATAGTTTTCAATTTCTATACGATCGCCTGCATCAACTAATTTATTAACTGCAACACGGTAGGGGTCGTTAAGCATATAATCATAAGCTTGTTCTACATAAAAGCTGACTCCTGACAACAATTCTACGGGTAAAGGACGCATACATACTCTAATGTGAGCGAAAAAAGGTGGATTTTCAAAAGCTTGTGCTTGATTGCTAAAATCAGAAGCCATCCACCGAGCTAAGGTTGCGATATCTGTGGAATGAGTCATTGTATAGATTTTTGATGTTTGGTCTCATCTTTTATATAAGGCTATATTACCAAGCGAAGTACCCCCTTGTTTTTATGATTTTGATAAAATCAGCACAACTTAACAAAAAGAAAAATGCTACTTAAGCTTTGAAAGATTAAAAATATTAATGGAGAAACTTTTAAAAGATATTCGTCAGATACTTAGTTAATATTTGATAGTTGTAATTTCCTATGACCTATTTTCATAAAATGATCAATATACAGCGCCTAAGTATTACTATTGCTACAATCACAATTTGTTTGTTTTGGACTTCGTTGACATTAGCGAAAGAAAAAAAGCCCAAACCGCCGAAAAATTTTCCACCTTCTCCGTTAGAGATTACTGTACCCGACCCATTGCTACCGACTTCAGCTAACCAACCTCTAAGTGAGGGGGAAAAAAATTCCTTATCTGCGGCTTTGGATCAACTCGATCGCGAAGCAACCGCAAAATTGCAAGCGGGAGATACCCAAGGAGCATTCGCAATTTGGAACCGAGAATTACGCTTGCGTCGTTATTTGGGTGCATTGGCAGAAATTCAAGCATTACAGCGGGTTGGTGGAGTTGCTTACACGAAAAATGATAAAGAAGAGATCGGATATATTACCAAACGATTACAGGCAATTCAAAAGCAATCTCAGCAAACATCGGATTTACAGATATTACAGGCTTTAGGTGAAGCTTACCGTCAAGTGCGATCGCCATCTTTAGCAGTGCAAGTTTACAACCAAGTGCTGATAATTGTCCGAGATTCGGATACCGTTAAGGAGGTAGACACGCTGAAAACTATTGCGAAAATACATCTTGATTGGTTCGATTATCCATCTGCTGCAACTACTTATGAAGAATTACTCAATTTAGTTTCTAATAATAGTGATATTGAGGAATCTTTAAAAAACTTAGCTTATATTTACGATCAAACAAAACAGTACCAAAAAGCAATAGATGCACGTACCAAATTGTCGTTAGTTTACCGCCAACAAAATAATATTACAGAGTTAGCAGCTTTAAGATTAGCGATTGCTTCAGATTACGAAGCTTTGGCAAAGAAAAGTCCAGCATTGGTAGATGAAGCTTTTCAAAACTATCAAGAAGCTTATGCTATGGCTTGGGAATTGCGACAATATGTAAGTGCTGCTGAAGCATTACAAAAATTAGTTGCGCTATATGTTGCTTCGGGTCAAACAGAAGATGCTTTACAAACTAGTCAGATTTTGTTACAAGCAGAAGAACGAGCGGCTAATTTTTATGGGATGATGAATGCTTACGAGCAAATAGGTAAAATTCATCTTCAGCGTCAAGAAAATCAATTAGCGATCGCCGCTTTTCAAAAAGGATTAGAATTAGCGCAACAATTAGGTTCTGAAACTGACCAGTTTACACAGCAAATTGACAAAATATCGGGAAAGAGTTGATGTGATAAGTTCTATAATTAAAACTAAAATTTTGGGTTACACCGTATTAACCCAATCTATCATTTACAAATAAATGTTTAATTCACTGTTTTAATGTTGAAATTAGGCAAAAAAATTGCGATCGCAGCCCGTTCCAAGCTGAAGTCTGTGTAACTAGTATACAAAGACTTGTATCAATTATACTGTAAAGTTTCAGGTTTTCGGACTTCGCTTGTGTAGTCGCACCTAGTGCCAGAATATATCTAAATTTCTCACAAATGATTCAGGATTGCTATATGTATTATTCGATTTAAAAATACACAGATAAAAAATATTCAAAAAACCCTCCTAGTAACTGTTTTAAAAGATTAAACAAAATATGATGGGGTTTTAGATGTAGTCGCATGAGAAACATCTGTAAAAGTTTTAATAGCAATCGGCTTCACAAGGAGACAGCGATAAATGCTTCGCCATTTTTTCAGCAAAACCCCTATAGCTTTAAGACAGTTGATGAAAGATAAAACTCGTCTGGGAATTGCTATGGCTGGTATTGCTTTTGCAAATATTCTCATTTTCGCTCAAATGGGTTTTCAAGCTTCATTATTTAACAGTTCAACAGCACCACATAGAAGCTTAAATGCGGATTTAGTGGTAGTTAATCGCCATTTTGAATCCGTATATTCAGTTAAAAATTTTTCTCGAAGACGATTACATCAAGCATTAGGATTTGAAGGAGTAGAGTCCGTTAGTCCGCTATACATCGGTTTAGGAAGTTGGAAGAATCCGCAAAATCACCGCACGCAAACTATTTTAGTATTCGGTACCGACCCCCGGACAACAGCATTTAAATTTCCCCAAATTAATCAAAATATTTCTGAGTTACAAAAGCCCGATACGGTATTATTTGACCAAGCATCATTACCGGCTTTTGGTCCGATCGCTGCTTTATTTGAACAACATGGGAGCGTTGAAACCGAGCTTAATGGTATCCAAATTCGAGTTGGTGGCTTGTTTCGTCTGGGTGCATCCTTTGCAGCATATGGTAATGTCATTACCAGCGATACAACATTTTTAAGTTTATTTCCCTATACTCTTATTTCTCAAATTCAAGTTGGTTTGGTCAAACTCAAAAGTAATGCCGATATCAAGCAAGTTAGCCAAAACTTAGAAGCTGGTTTACCAGACGACGTAATGATTTTTACAACTTCTGCTTTTGAAACCGCAGAAAAAACTTATTGGCAAAAATCTACACCCATCGGTTTTATATTTGGTTTAGGCGTAATTGTTTCCTTTATTGTCGGTATCATGGTTGTCTATCAAATTATGTATTCCGATGTCGCTAACCATTTACCGCAATACGCAACCTTAAAAGCAATGGGATATCGCGATCGCTATTTGGTAGGAGTGCTGCTTCAAGAATCATTATTGTTAGCTGTACTCGGCTATATTCCTGGGTTTACGCTGACGTTAGGCATTTATCAACTCGCAGCAGAATCTACCATGCTACCTATTTTTATGACTCCTCAACGAAGTATTGCAGTATTTTTATTAACAGTAATCATGTGCTTGATTTCCGGTACAACCGCGATTAGAAAGTTACAATCTGCCAACCCCGCAGATATTTTTTAAGATTATCTGAACATTGTGTCGCGTAAAGTATTGTAAAAAGCACCTTGATCGTCTAAGTTTGCTTTGTTGAGGAGCATGGAGCATTAGCAACACATGAATATTACAAATTTGTTTACAGCGGGTGGGATAGTAATGATACCACTGCTATTTTTCTCGATGTTAGTGGTAGCGTTAATTATCGAACGCATTCGGTTTTGGGTAAGAATAAATAGCCGACAAAGCCGTGTAGTCCAAGAAGTACTCAAACTTTATCGTCGAGATAACGTTGTTGGTGCTTTGGATAAACTCAAGCAAAATACCGATTTACCTCTTGCTCGGATATTTTTAGCAGCTCTGGAATTAGAAGAAGCAAACCCCGAAGAATTTCGTTTAGCCTTAGAAAGCGAAGCACAAGCCGAGATACCTTTACTCAAACGTTTTCAAAACATCTTCGATACAGTTATTTCTCTTTCCCCTTTACTCGGACTCCTAGGAACTGTTTTAGGATTAATTGCTTCTTTCGCTTCACTCAACCTCGGTAGCGTTGGAGGTACTCAAGCAACTAACGTTACGGGTGGAATCAGCCAAGCATTAGTCTCCACAGCAGCAGGATTAATCGTTGCTATTTTTACATTATTATTTGCCAATACATTCCGGGGATTATATCAGCGACAAATCGCATTAATTCAAGAATATGGTGGACAATTAGAACTACTCTACCGTCGTCATTATGAACGAGGAAACAGTTTAAAAGTTAGAAGTTAGTCGATTTTGGATTTTAGATTACCCTATGGGAAGACGCTTCCGCGTCAATGGATTTTGGATTAAAAAAGTTAGGAGAGGGAAAAGAGGTGGAAGAACTTATTACCTTTAACCTTTAACCTTTAACCTTTGACCTCTAACCTTTGACCTCTAACCTATACCCAATATAATTATGAAACTACCAGAAGAACCAGATATTCCAGCACAGATTAATATTGTACCGATGATTGATGTGATATTCGCGATTTTGGCGTTTTTCATTATGTCGTCGTTATTTTTGACAAAGCTAGAAGGGCTGCCAGTAAATTTACCTAAAGCATCATCGGCACAACAGCAACAAGCTACAGAACCGATCACCGTCACAATAGACCAATTAGGTACAATTAGCTTGAACCGCAAACCGACTAATATTGATAATTTAGAAACACAAATCAAAAAAATAGCTGGTGCTAATCAAGAACGTTTAGTAATAATTAATGCAGATGAACAAGTTACCCACGGAAAAGTGATAGCAGTAATGGATCGATTGCGAGAAATACCCGGAGTTAGATTGGCGATCGCTACTGAAAAACCCTAAACAATTCAACGTCTAAATTTACGTTTAATTTGCTTTTAATTTACTTTTTTAAGGGAGAACATAAAACAATGACTATTTGGGTAAATGAGCAAATAGACCCAAGCGGGTTAATTTATGCCTGTATTGCCTGCTGCAACGAGTCTCAAGCGCAAGATTGCCATGAGTCTTTTAAGAATAATTTAAGCGAAATACAGTTAGCAGCCGGTTGGATAGCGCGAATAAGAACGGTAAACTCTTGGGATGAGGTTCCAGTTAATTCTTTAAAGCTCAATTAATCGGTCGTTAGATATAAGAGATGAGAAGACAATGAATAATTATCAACTTTTGATTTGTTGATTGATAATTGTTCATTGATAATTGATAATTAATAATTAATTAGATTTATCCGGAATTATAGTTACTATCTATACAAAGGATAAAAATTTGGAAACACCTATTTAATTAGTGAGCTATCCAAAAATTTTCTCTTCTAAACAAGACTATAAAATCGACTTGGTTAGTCAAAGGGGAGAAGAGATTCAAATTTCAATTCATCCCCCTAGCCGGTATATCTGTGATAATTGCGAACGGATATTACCAGATTGGAAGAACAAGTTAGAAATGTCAGTGGTAATTGTTTTACAACGATCTCAATTTGCACTTGTAGAAAGTTCACCCGCAATAGAAACGGAAAAGCAACGTTTACGAGCAAGATTCATGAGGTTTGCTTGTGATGTTGCTTTTGATTTACGAGATAAAAATCATCTTACAGATTTAATCGATCCTCGTACCGGCTATCCATTGCTATCTCGTCCCGGACAAATTCCCCACGACGACACTGCTGCTGTCAAAGCTTTACTTAAATACCCAATAATTTGCAATGAATGTCGGGTGTTAATTCATCCTAAGTGGGGTGCAGCAGTTTATCCCAGTATTTTGATTTCAGCAGCACCACAAATTACTATTATCCGCACAATCCAAAGTATCGCTACTTTACATGGGTGGGAAGAAGTTAATAATCAATGAACAATTATTAATTGGGAATGGGGAATTGCGGAAGCATCTTTGAAGGGAAGTTGCCTTTTTATCCCCCCATCGCTTTTAGGACTTAGCAAAAAGGCATATTCTGCTCGTAGGGTGCTGTGACACTATGTTTGATTTTTAACGCAATAATAAGGTTTTAGTGTCACGCACCAACCGGGGTTTTGTGACAATTGCGTAAGTCCTGGCTTTATCTGCTAGGCAAAATCATGAAAAGAAATACGACCTGCTTCTACTCTAGTTAATAAAGCTAAGGTTTCATCTTTATGCATAATCCAGGTGTCGTTGATATTATTACCCATACCTTGAGTAGCAGTAATATCGTGCAAATTTAAACCGCTTGATAATATTAAATAATCTTCACCTATTGCAAAATCAGTAATAGTATCAATTCCTTCCCTTGAAGCTAAAACAAAGTTATCGCTACTACCACCGCCGGTTAATGTATCATTACCAAAACCACCTTTAATAGTGTTAGCACCACCGTTACCTGTAATTACATCATCGTAACGAGAACCGATAATATTTTCGATCTCACTAAGGCTATCTTGAGGACTATTTTTATTTGCGATCGCGCTGTACCAAATATCAGCAACTTTTTTGTAACCTTCGACAGTTGCGTGAACACCATCTTGTAAATCATTGAATGTTAATCCACCAAAAAGATCGACAAAAGTTACATTTTGACCTTGTGCAGCTTTACTATCAACAATACCCGGTATGTGCGAATTAAATGTGATTACCTGTTGCTGTTGTTCTTCTGTTCTACTAATTGGTGGAATCGAACTTACTAAAAGTTGCGTATTTGGTAATTGATAGGTAATTTTGTCGATCAAATCGTTAAGACGACTGGGTGCGGTACTCACATCGTCAAATCGAAGAATGTCATTAGTACCGATTGTTAACAGTACTATATCTGGTTGAGTATCATTTAACCAACCATCCACAGCACTATCAATGTCACGTATTCTCCAACCGCTAAATCCAGCATTATCGCGATCAAAACCTTCGGGACCTGTTGCGTGAGGTCCGACAAAATCTACATTTAAATTACTATTAACAAGCGATCGCCATAAATCATCGCGGTAAGCTCCTAAATCCCAATCTCCATAACCTTCTGTATTGGAATCACCCAAAGGCATAATTTTTAGTGGTTGGGTGGAATCAGTGATAAATTTGTGAGTTACTTTACCAGAATTTAAGTCTGCGAAAATACCAGAATTTGCGGCATCATAATCAATAGTATCTATCCCATTCCCACCATAAAAAGCATTGTTACCCGTACCACCGTAAATCAATCTGTTATTATTAGCTGTATAAATGGGAACTAACTCCAAATAGTTGAGATTGAAAGAACTTCCTAACATATCCAAACGCATTTCATAACTACCTGCATCCAGAAATAAAGTATTAGAATTGACATTTTGCCAATTCCACCAACCACCAGTATTACCTAAATTAAAATTCGCTTTTTGTCCCCCAATAGTTGCTTGAAAACTATAATTTTCATCCCCAGCAGAAGCGACACGGGACACTAATTGATATTCTCCCGATGTCGGAATAGTGACATCATAAGTCAAAGATTCACCCGACTCAATCCAGCCGAGAGAATAACTACCATCAACATCATTACTGGATGCAATATCAACATCATCAAAGCGGTATTCTCCACCACTGTTACCGCTGGTACTGTCAATCCCATATTTATAATTTTCCGCTTCAATACGAATTGAACTCATATTTTCCTCCAAATTTTTTCTCTTTTTCTGCAATTAGAGCAAAATTCGGGGAAATAGAGTGATTCAAAGATAAAAAAACATCAGAATGCGGTTAACTATATTTTTTTTGCAAAAAGTGATTAATTGTTAGCAATAGATACAGTTACGCGAAAAATAATTTTGATGGTAACGAATTAATTTATTTTCGCGTCTAACGCACCGTTTTTATTTTAATCTTGGTGGTGCCGTACTCTCTTACTAACAGCACCCTACAAAATCGATAAGTTATATAATTATTTGCAATTTTCTAAAAAGTCTACATCTAAAGACCAGTTCTCATTTATAAATTCCATATTTTCGTTATAAATTAAGGTCAAATTACCTATTATCAGCTTATTTTCTAAATTGTCATCGTTAGTACTATTAAGAATAAATTTTAGTTGAATAAATCTTTGATTTCGGTTAACTCCGATAGAACTAGTAACTAGCTCTGTTTCTAAGTTACGCGGTAAAACTATTTCCTCATAGTAATTATCTCTTTCGTCCCAGTAACCACATATTTTATAATCGCACAACTCTAAGTGTTCTTTAATTAGTGCATCAGCATCTATATTTTCTAAGACTTCCGTAAAATCATGCCAAACTTGGTGATTTTTTAACTCTAGAGATGTCATATATTTTAATTAATGTTTTGTTACTAAACCAGGAAAGTGCAACACTTCATTTATAATCTGAATGGGAGCAACGCGATTTTGTGAACTTTAAACTAAATACTGCGATCGCCAACAAAAAAATCCAGCATGATTTAATGAAATAATACATCAAAATAAGTATAAATACAGTTTTATTAAATAGAGGTGTGCCGCTTCGCGGCACACCTCTATTAGTTATAGACATAAAGGCAGCAAAAAATACCCTAAGCAAGGGTAATGTTTACTACATTAATTAAATTCAAACAGAAAGTTTGGTATAATTTATGCAATCTGCACGGGTTTAATGAGTGCAGTTAAGATGGAATTACAGAAGTTATTCCAACAACCAGCAATCCATTGGCAACGAGCGTGTAATATAGTTTCAGCATTCTCTTTTAACCAAAATTTGCTGTTTCCAATCAGGGCGCAAATTAACAGCTTGTCGAATTAAACTTTCTACAGCACCACTACCAATAGGTAGTTTAAGAGATGAAATTTTATGGTAATTGAAACGTCCTTTTTTATTCCCTTTGATAAAATAATTGATTTCTCTATCTACATTTTTGCGGCGCTCACCAGTAAATTCTAAGCTGAGTTTATTCATTTCTTGAATAATGGAATTTATCTTACCTTTTTTTAATGCAGAACGAGTTTGCTTAAACCATTTTTTACGCTCTGTGTCTTTAGAAAAAGCATTCTCTGCAAATACTTGTAAATGTTCTGTCGCGTGATAAAAGTCTAGTAGTTGGTAAGTTTCTAATGGGCAATTTAAGTTTTCAAGAAGCGGAGGAATATGTTTCCATATCCACTCTGCGCCATCAGCAATTAATAATACTTGTTTAGCTTGATTTATCCCCAAGCTAATAAGGTACATTTCGGTGGATTTTGAGAAACCCCTGGTAGTCTTCATAAGTCCCATCATTTATAATTGGAATTTCACCATTTTTGACTTTTTTACCTTCTTCATCAACAGTGTAAATAGTTAAAACTTTTGGTTCAATCCATTCTCCAGTAAAGCCATGTCGATTTGTTTTAGAATGTCTGCGACCTTTTTTATCAATACGAATTCTAGTTCTTCCACCGTCGGCAGCTATAACTACCCTTTGACCTTTCAATATATTACCTGGCAGTAAATTACCAATATTAAGATTGAATATTTTTGATTCGCGGAGACTCAATCCTATCTTACCAAAACAATAAGTTAATCGTTCCATGCGTTTTAGACTAATATTAATACCCCAATCTATTAATGTATGATGGGCAGCTTCAAATGATGCACTTATTGCACCATACTTTGCAATTGTTGACCAAACTAGTGGGGTTACTCCTTCTTCCATACCTAACCATCTAAGAAAAGGACAAAACCCTTGATTTAAAATCTTACTTTTTTGAGTATTCTTATTATTACGCTCCACAACATAAGGCAATATGAGATTCAATTCTACATTCCCTATAGTTAATATTTGGCGTTTTTTATATCCATGCTTTTTTGTTTTTGTACGCCACCATGCTTGTGTTTTATTATTTGCTGTATTAATAGCAACTGTATTATGAGATAGATTATATAATAGAATTGCTATACATTGTCCTGCTAAAATTAGAGCAATATTCCTTATTTCCTCTTCTTTATTTTTTATTTTTACTCCATCCCAATTTTCAACATCAGTCAATTCTAATATTTTCGTAACATTCTCTTTAAATTCTTCCAAAGATTTGTTTAAATCTAGAGTTGCATATATTTTATTCATTTTGGTAAGCACCCCGTGAGTAGAGAGTTTTGAGACATAAAACCCTTTATCATGGGAATCTTACCTTTTTTTTGTTCTTGAAGAAGAAGGAATTGCAGCTTCGCTGCAATTCCTTTCTTATGTATTTATACATAGAATAAATGTATTTTTTTAATGAATATTGCTTAAGTATAGGTATGGCGATCGCACTGGTTTCACAAAATCGCGTTGCTCCCATCTGAATTGTCATCGTTAGAAAATTGTAGGTTGGGTAGAGCGTCAGGGTTGGCATAACCCAACGAAACTTTGGAAATCTTGGGTTGTGCAAAAGGCACACCTGCGATGAACGTTTCTCAACCTAACCTAGCAACTACCAACTTTCTATTGTATTTTCGAGTTAATTGGTGAGTAAAGTATACACCGATAGGATGGTGCTATAAAACTAAATAATTTGAATAATTGATTTAGAATATTGTTTAAGGCTATACGCATTAAATTGAAAGAGTAATTATTATGACAACAGAAAAGACTTTAATTAATAACCAGTCAGAAAATAAACACAATCATAATTTTACAGAAGTATCAATTATAGAATTACTAGAAGAAATTCAAACAACACCTAGAGAATACTGGTGTAATTTGTTGCAAATTATGCGGTTGTTTCGTGAAAGTGTAACTAAAAATAGTCAATTATCTGATACGAACGTAGAAGAAAAGAATCTACTTACACAACAGCATATTGCATTAAGTGAATTAACACAGCAGTGGATAGAAGAAGGTGATGAAAGCGAACAAACGGAAACTTGGGAATATTTAAAGCAGAAACTTGATGAAAATAGATAATTGACCGTTCTATGAGTAATTTAATTATATTAGATAGCGGTCCGTTGGGAATGGTGACGAATCCGAAAGCAAGTTCTGTGGAGTGTCAAGAATGTAAATTCTGGTTAGATAATTTACCAGTTAGAGGTTATGAGATTGTATTACCAGAAATTACCGATTATGAAGTGCGACGCGAGTTACTAAGGGCTGGAAAATCAAAAGGAATTAAACGTCTCAATCAATTGAAAGCTGCTGTTACCTATCTTCCGATTAATACAGAAGTAATGCTTTTAGCGGCTCAATTATGGGCAGAAGTAAGACGTGCTGGTAAACCAACAGCAGATTCTAAAGCCCTTGACGGAGATGTAATTCTGGCTGCACAAGCTAAATTAGAAGAAATGAAAGGTAATGAAGTTATTGTCGCGACTACGAATGTTGGTCATTTGTCGTTGTTTGTTGATGCGCGAGAATGGCGAGAAATTTAAGCGTTTTTAATCATTTCGTTATAGGTTAAAAATAATGGTACCGTACTCTCCTACTAACAACACCCTACAATTATTATTCTCAAAAAAATCGACCGCCTTCGGCGGGGGCAAGGGTAAAGAATAAAGAGCAGAGGGGAAAAGTGTAAAGGGTTAGTTAAGAGTTCCTCCCAACGCCGCAAACAACACGAAAACCAACAAGATACAAGCAGTCTTCGTCGATGCACGGATAACTGAGGGTGCGAAACGCGGAACGGCAGAGTTCAGGATTGTTGAACCAGGAACCGCCCCGCAGCACTTTCCTCCAATCATTACCATTCTCAATCCATGCACTACCATCAGTAGGTGCGCCATTATAATGAAGGTGCCAGCCATCTTGGCACCACTCCCAGACGTTACCGTGCATATCGTACAAGCCAAAACCATTAGGAGGAAAACTGCCTACTTCTGTTGTTTTCTTGCGAAATTTACCCTTTGGTTCATTAGCATAGGTTTCATTACCATTGTAATTAGCTAGATCGGTGGTAATCGTCTCGCCAAAATGAAACGGTGTTGTAGTACCAGCCCGACAAGCATATTCCCACTCGGCTTCACTAGGTAAACGATATGTTCTTCCGGTTTTCTCCGTTAACTTCTTGCAAAATTCTGTCGCATCATTCCAACTAACTTTTTCTACTGGGCGTTTTTCTCCTTTGAAATTAGAGGGATTTTTACCCATAATTGCTTGATACTGTGCTTGAGTAACTGCGAATTTACCCATGAAAGATTCTACAGTCACTTTATGCTGGGGACTTTCACTATCTTCTCGTTCTTTCTCATCTGCTGGTGAACCCATGAGAAACTCACCATCAGGAATTTCCACCATTTCTAAGGTGACACCGTTACCTAAATCTTCTGTAAAGTAGTTGATGCTATGTGACGGGTTTAACTTTCTAGGTGCTATGGGTGTAGGCTGTGCTATAGGCGTAAGCCCTTGCAATGCATCCTTTGCAGAAGCATAACGCAAACTATAATGACGGCGCACCATCTTAGTAATTACTTCTGCTAGATGCTGACTAACTTGCGCTTTTTCTAACCAAATCACTTCACCAGTTTGGGGATTTTCTTCTAATTCAAACGCTTGCAGTCCAGTTAAAGCTTGAATTGCAGTCATTCCTACTGCATATACATCGCTCGCTAAACAAGGTTTACCCAAACCCTGTTCGGTAGGCATAAATCCCGGTGTTCCGATGACTACACTTGATTTTATTTCACCTTGAGAATTTAACATCAAACTTGCCAATTCTTTGACTGCACCAAAGTCAATCAGAAATATTTTGCCATCTTCTCGACGACGCATCAAGTTTTGGGGTTTGATATCTCGGTGAATTACTCCGTATTTATGTACGAAGGATAATACTTCTAAAACATCTTGTAATAACTTGCTGACATAAGCTTCACTCAGTCGCTTTCCTGGAGATATTTCTCGACTTAGATCGTGTCCTTGAATATATTCTTGAACTATATAGAGATTATCATTTTCTTGAAAGTGCGCTAATAGCTGTGGTATTTGAGGATGTTTTCCCAATTTTTCTAAAATAGCGGCTTCTTTATTAAAAAAATCTATAACTCGCGGATGGGTTTGGTTTGGACGTAGTTGCTTGACTACACACAGGGGTTTACTCGGTTGCATGATATCCCTTGCGAGATAGGTGATTGCAAAACCACCTCCACCTAATGTTTGAGTAATTTCATAACGTCCTACAAGTGTATTCACAATATTCTAAATCTCCCCAATTTCCCATAGAACAGAGTTTAAATGTCTTATACAAAGTTTTGCAAGTTGTTTGAAATTGTCTTGTTGATAAATTTACAAAAAATATTGATAAAATTTTCCAGAGATTTATTTAAATTTCTACAATGGTTTGGGGGGATTTTTCGGTAAATATAACGATTTTTAGTGCAATACAAGACTAAACCTCACCCCGCCTCCGGCACCCCTCTCCTTGGCAAGGAGAGGGGAAGGGGGTGAGGTCTAATTTTGCGGTAAAACACGATATTCCCTACAACCTCGGATCTACCGCTTCACTCTCCAAAGCCAAAACCCCAAAAACGCACTCATGAACCCGTCGTAACGGCGCTTCTACAACAAATCTTTCCAATGCTTCCACACCCAAAGCAAATTCCCGCATCGCTAAGGAACGTTTCAAAGATAACCCCCTCTTACGCAAACTTTCGAGATTTTCGTCGGTTGTATATTCTGGCCCGTAAATAATCCGCAGATATTCCTTACCGCGACATTTGACTGCTGGTTGCAAAATACCGCGTTTACCGCCGACAATAAATTCCAGGGGTTTGACAACCATCCCTTCACCACCTTTGCAAGTCATTTCCTCCCACCAATGGGTTCCTTCTGCTTCGCTGCTGGGGTCGTTTAAATCTATTATCTTGTAATTAGTTGCCATGATTAACTGAGGTTCGGCTTTTTCTAAAATCGCAGCTTGTTCCATGTGCCAGGAATGATTTTTATCGATATGTACCGCACCTTCTGTAGCTAAAATATGAAATGGTGCAAGTTTTATATCGGAAATATCGTTAACTTCCCAACAGTAACGACGGTAAGCGTCTACATATTGATTTGCCATTTCTTGACGTTGTTGAAATTTACCGAGCAACGAGTTAACTTCAATACCGTTTTGACTGGCTTGAGTTAGTAATTCTATGGCATTACTTAAAGCCGGACGGGAAGCTGCACCCACTGCTGCATATTGATTTCGGATCAATCCTTGAGCTTTAGCCGACCAAGGCATCAATTCGCAATCGAGACATACCCAATCGGTATTTAATCTTGACCAAAAGTCACTTTCAGAAAGAGCTTTATTTACTCCTGCTAAAAATTCCGCTTCTAATTCTGAGTTATTAAAAAAGCGTCTTCCGGTGCGAGTGTAGCAAATACCGATACCTTCATTGACAATTCCAAAGCGTCTTTTAACCGCTTCCTCGTCGCGACATACAATAACTACGGCTCGCGAACCCATGTGTTTTTCTTCACAAATTACTTCAGTAATTCCTTGGTTTTTATAATAAGCAAAAGCTTGTTGCGGATGCTCCAAATATCCGGGTAATTGGGAAGTTTCGACGGGAGACATGGTAGGAGGAAGGTAAATCAACCATTTGGGATTTGCAGCAAACCGACTCATCACTTCCAAAGCTGCGATCGCGTTTTCTTCACGGATGGTAATTTTGTTTTGCAGACGTACATTAATAATCCGCTTACCCAAGACATCATCAATATTTAAAACATCATCTAACTGCTGTTGAGCATTAATTCCGGTACCCGATGTCCCGTTATCCAAAGGTTTGACGGGTTCGCAGTAAACTTTTGCTGCATCAACGCTGACTAATTCCCTTTCGGGATAGCGCAAAGCGGTTAACTTTCCCCCAAAAACGCAACCCGTATCAATATCAATCGTATTATTCAACCATTCCGCTTCCGGTACGGGGGTATGTCCGTAAACTACCATCGCTTCACCGCGATATTCGGCAGCCCAATCGTAGCGCACGGGTAAGCCAAATTCGTCGATTTCGCCGGTAGTTTCACCATACAGCGCAAAACTCCGCACCTTTCCCGAACCCCTTCCCTGCATTTCTTCACGCATTCCTGCATGAGCTACTACCAAGCGTCCATCATCTAGGACAAAGTGACTTATCAAGGAGTCGATAAATTCTTCAATTTCTTTGATAAAAGGTTCGCGTACATCTGGGGATAAAGCTTCGATTTCGGCAACAGTTTGCTCTAAACCGTGATTAATTTTTACATTCTTACCACGTATTTTCCGTAAAAGCTTGTTTTCATGATTACCGGGAACGCAAATAGCCGAACCCGCTTCAACCATGTTTTTTACAAGTTTGACAGTATCAAGAATTCGGGGACCTCTATCTACTAAATCTCCGAGGAAGATGATTTTGCGTCCTTCGGGGTGATGGTAGGTTTGCGTTTTTACATATCCCAGTTTTTCTAATAGTGTTTCTAATTCGTCGCAGCAACCGTGAATATCACCGATAATGTCGAAGGGACCGCGATCGTGTTTACGGTTGTTCCATAATGGTTGACGTTGGATTTCTACGGCTTCAATTTCTTCGATAGAATTAAGCACGTAAACGTAACGAAAACCTTCTCTTTCTAAACCGCGTAGGGAACGTTTTAAATTTTGAACGTGACGCTGAACTACGTAAGAACCAAATTGTCGATCTGGACGTTGTTGGTTACGTTGATGACAGACATTTTCGGGTAAGTTTAAAACTATAGCAACGGGAAAGCAATGATATTCTTTGGCTAAGTTTACATAATATTTTCGGTCTTCTTTTAGAACGTTGGTTGCGTCAATTACCGTTAGCTTGGCAGATGCTAAACGTTTTTGGGTGATGTAGTGGAGTAAATCGAAAGCATCGCGGGAAGCTGCTTGGCTGTTTTCATCGTTGGAAACCAATCCGCGACAAAAATCGGAAGATATAACTTCAAAGGGTTGGAAGTGTTTTTTTGCGAAGCTTGATTTACCGGAGCCTGATGCACCGATGAGTGTGATTAAAGATAATTCGGGGATAGTTATTTTCATAGTATTTTTAAGAATATTAAGAGTACGGAGAGTTAAAAGTATCCGGCGGTTGAAACCGCTGCTACACAGGCAAAGTCCACCTGCGTGGACTAATTAATTTATAACCCCCGCAGGCGGGTTTTGTTTGTGTAGCCGCGACTTCTAGTCGCCAGGTAAAACTTGTGTAGACGCGGTTTCAACCGCCAGGTAAAATATAAAAAACACGTCTTCCTTTTAGGTAATTTTGTTTATCGATTAAGTTAATAATAGCTTCTTTAATTAAGGTAGTTTAATAATTTATTTACCTATCTCTCTTCATTTCTTTCCTCTGTGTCCTCTGCGTCTCTGCGGTTTTTTTAATCGGTTTAACAACCAACAAATTCCCCAATAAATTCACTATAATCATCTTTCATCGGTAAATCTAATTCTCTTCTAATCCGTCTTCTGACTGCAAAAACAGTTTCCTTGGTAACGGGGTTATATCCTTCTTTTTCATATTCTTCCCAATACAAACCCATACCGCGTTTTTGCCAGTTGGGTAATTCGTTGAAGTTAATTCCGTGTTGAAATAATAATTCGTTTTTATCGGCTACTGATAAACCTTCCATAATATTAGTAGCTTTACGTGCTGTTTCTCCATCTCCTCGCAAACACCAATAACAGTGAGAGTTGAGCGAATTCCGATGTGCATCTTGCTGTCTCCAGCGAAAATAATCTATTACTTGTTGAATATTAGCAAGTTGAGAAATCCGACAGTCAAAACAAGCCATATCATTTAAAAGTAATGAAAATTTAGCGCTGGCTTCTCCTGCTAAAACTGAGTTAATTTTGCGGGTTTTGCGATTAAATGTTTCATCTTCTAAGCTAAATAGTAAAGAAATTTCATCGCTTTGCGTGTAGCCGTAAGTAATATCAAAGCCGCTATTCATTAAATGTTCTACAGTATCTAACATATAGTCGCGAAAACGTTCGTCATAAGGTGCTTTAAATTTATGCACGTCTTTTGTTAAACGAGTAAAACCGCGTCCATCTAATCTCGCTACGATGTAAATTCCCGGTAATACGCAATAATCGTGAGCGGTTTCAAATACCCGCATTTTACTATCGAGTTCATCAAATTTCACGATTCCACTCCTCAACGATAAATGAATAATCTGGGCAGGTTTTTACTGAGTATATGCCATCAAATCCTTCTGTGTAACTTGGTAAAGTTAGCTTTTTATAAGTTGATAATATTCCTACTAAGGGAATTACTTTTTTACCCGAACGTTGGCTATTGCGTAGTTTGCAATCTGCTAAATTTGAATTAAAATAATATGCTAACACCTGAAACCCTTGTGATTTTGCTGGAATAATGTAACGTTTTCTATCTTCTACTGTTGGATTAGTGTTATCTATGACAATATTTTGTTTTGCTGATAAACAAGCTTGAAATATTAGTTTTTCTCGGTGACGGGTTTTGAGCATATCAAGATTAATTCTGATATGGCTATCGAGAAAGTATTCGCGGTAAAACGTTGATTTTCCCGCACCTTGGATGCCAACAAATATTATTGCTTGCATTTGAAAATTGTATGATATTCCTAATTTTTGATTCGTTTGACTCGTTTGACTCGTTCCCAGCCTTTAGGCTGGGAATGCATTTTACGAGGATCTGCCTCTAATACAGACTGGAGGCAGAGCCTCTTACAATGCATTACAAGGCAGAGCCTTGTAACGATATTTAATTATTAATTTATAATTGAAAAAACTGCCATTTGCGTGGGGGAACCTACTTCTAATTCTTCATCACCTACATTTTGAAATTCTACGCTGTAGCTAAATTTTTCTCCTACTTCTTTTGACCATTTTTGAAATTGCGATCGCGTCCATTCAAAACGGTGATCTTTATGACGAAGTGTTCCTGCGGGTAAACTTGCAAATTTAACGTTATACTCTATATTTGGTGTGGTAACTATTACCGTTTGTGGTCTGGTAAATTCAAATAATACTCTTTCAAATGCGCTTAATCTTGGTAAATCGAGATGTTCTATGACTTCAATTACCGCAGCTGCATCATATCCTGCAATCCGTTTATCTGTGTAGGTTAAACCACTTTGAATTAATTGTAATTTATCCCATTGGTTGCGAGGTAAATGCAAACGATCTAATCTTTCTTTGGTAATTTCTAAAGCACGATAGGAAACGTCTACTCCGGTAATTTGTTCAAAGTAATTATCTTTCAAAAGCATTTTGAGTAAATTACCTTGTCCGCAACCTAAATCTACAACTTTTTTGGCATTATTTTGTTTTAAAACTGCTACTACACAATTCAAACGCTGCTGATTCAAACTTAATGGTTTCTCTACTGCTGCTTCTTCTTTGTCGTGGATTTCTTCAACACTATCTGGATCGGGTTCATTGGGTTCTGTTAGTTGCGCTAAAGCAGCACGAGTTAAGCGATATTGTCGTTTTAAATAGCGTTTGGTAATTTCTTCTTTTAACGGATGTTCCTTTAACCAACCTTCCCCATGACGCAATAATTTTTCTACTTCGTCTTCATTTACCCAGTAATGTTTATTGTTATCTAAAACTGGGATTAAAACATAAAGATGGCTGAGTAAAAGCGAAAGCGGTATGGTATTTTGCAATTCGACGGTGAAATATTTACTTTGTCCCCATTCCGGGAAAGTTTCATCTAAAGGATAATTTTGTAAAGTTACTTGATAACCCAACGGTTCAAACAATTCTCGCAGAAAACCTTCACCACCATGACTAGGTAAGACCGATATTTTTGCTACCAACGGCATTGGGGTTTCTACTAACTCAGGTTTATCCTTACAACGTCCACCCAAAGCTGTACCAAATACTTGAGATATCGCTACGCTGAAAAATGAAGAAGCTACATAAGGGCGATCGTTTACATAGGCATCCAGCGTCAAAGTTCTCTTTCTGACTAATTTTATTGGATTAATATCTAATAATAAAGCTGCGGTACATTGTTCGTTGTTTGCTTCCGGGTAGAAAACGTGGGCTTCTCCAAAGGAAAGGGAAAACGATTGACAGCGATTGGGGTGTTTGTGTAAAAGATAACCCAAATCTGTCGCGGGTTGATGGGTGGTAGCGATGGTTAGCAGCATTTAGTTTAAAGTTGGGAAGACATTCTTTAAGGTAGCATTTTGGATAGTTTTTTAACGCAGAGGAACGCTGAGTGTTTTTAATTCTGGTAGCTATCGATCGCTAGCTGTTTCACATCAAATTTGTGCCAAAAGCTTTTTAATATAGCTTAACGAATCTGGAGATATTTTAGATTGTGTATTGAGCCATTTATAAGCTTGGTTTGTGTCTTTTTGGGATGCAATAATTAAAGCTTTCCAAGCTTGTACTTCCGGACGATTGGGATTTATTTGTAATGCTGCATCAATGCGACTTTCTAATCTTCCTGTATCGGCTTTGAGTAAAGTTGTGATTTCTGCGGTGTTTTGCGGTGATGCTTCAAATACTTTTAAGGCTTCTCCCCATCTACCATCAATTAAGTCAGCTAATACGGATTGTGAAGGACTTGCCCAGCTGGTATCGGCTAATTTTTTGGTAAGTTGAGAATGTAAACGAATTAAATCAATTTGTGCTTGTGCTGCTGATGGTATCTTCCCTTTTTGCTTCACGATAAATTGCAACCATTGATAAGCTGGTGTCCACAGTCCACTTTGGGCAATTAACAGCGCATCTCGGTATGCTTCATCTTGCAAAACTGAAGGTTTGAGAGTAATTTCTGATAGCTTAATCGGGTTAACGACGAACTCAGTTGGCTGAACTTGGTAAACTCGCAAACGAGGTTCTAAACCGACTGTTTGACGCACTACTAACTCTTTCTCATCGTTACCAGTTACCTGCTCCCATTGAGGTAAATCTCCAGTGGGACTTGTCCAGGATATCATTTGTTGCAGATTACGTCGATCGCTATTGTAGTAAAGTACGTAGCCGTAAGCTGTCTGGTTTGTCCCCGAAGAGCGATCGCCACGTAAATAATACCAAATTCCAGGGTTTGGTGCGTCTTTATCAAAGCGTCCGATTTCACTTACGGGTAAGGGAATACTCGAACCTGCTGTTTCCTCTGCATTTGCTTCTACTAAAGGTGCAATAACTTCATCTTCTTCTGGTCCGGTAACGGAAAATTGGGTAGTTAAATCGTAATATTTTTTAGTCGGCGATCGCCATTCAAAATCTGTAGATAAGTGATAAATTCTTAGTTCAACTATATTTTTACAGTCAGTATTGCAGTTATTGCGATCGCGAAAAATTGGTAATAAAAAAGATTCTTGGGTATCACTTTCTAAAGCAACAATTTCTCCAACTATACGCTGTTGATTTTTTATTTCGGTTTGAATTTCCTGGACTGTATGGGGACGTTGTTCGTTTGAACCTACTTTTACCCATCCAGGTACAAAATTATTTAACCAGCTTACCTGTTGCGGATTAGATATGAATAAAATACTAATCCAAGCAGCCGCGATCGCCAAACCTCCACTTCCTAATAAAATGGCGATCGCTAACATTGATGTCGCTATTTTGCGTTTTTTATTTCGACGACGATTTGAATAGGACTGAATTCCCTCAGAAGTTTGTTTAGATTTTTTGATTCTTTTACGGAGTTTGCGAACCTTAGCATTGGGCTGCGGAGCAGTTTTTTTATTAGGATTTGATGGTGAGGTTTTTGCCATGCTAATCTTCACTCGATTTTAAATTGGGAATTTTGAATTGACCGAAACATTTTAGATTTTGAAATTTGCATTTTGGGTTAGTTGATGAATGAAAAGCAATAATGCACAATTGGGTCGTAGCAAATGGACAATCCAAAATCATAAATCCAAAAACCAAAATTGCTTGGCAATACTAGCTGTTTCTTTTATACTCTCGCTTGTGAAATATTGCCCAGAAGTTATCAAATCTATTTTTTTTTAATTCCGTATAATTACTCATGCCATTCATATAAATTATTTAATAAGCTCAACCGTTGTATATAAACAGAGTTTTGAAAGTTGAACAATAGTAAAATTTCGCTAATTATCTGCTTTTTAGCTGCGGGAATTACCGGATTTCCAGATCGAGCAATGTCTAAGGAACAGCTTTCTGTAGATTTTTCTATCCCTACAGAAGAGACGGTAGAAACAAAACTGTTAAACATTCCAAATACTGAGCAATTCAAGATTTCTCAACCAGTTATTCCATCTGAAAATGAACTATCTGCGGATGAAAATCCGATGGGACAAGTTAATTCGGTTTCTCAACTTGGAGACGTACAGCCGACAGATTGGGCGTTTCAATCGTTACAATCCTTGGTAGAACGTTACGGTTGTATTGCGGGTTATCCCAATGGAACTTACCGAGGAAATCGCGCTTTAACTCGCTATGAATTTGCTGCGGGTTTGAATGCTTGTCTTGAAAGAGTTAACGAATTAATTGCGACAGCAGCAAGTAACATAGTTACCCGTGAAGATTTAGCAACTTTACAAAAGTTACAGGAAGAATTTGGTGCGGAATTAGCTACATTAAGAGGACGAGTTGATGCGCTAGAAGCTCGGACTGCTGATATTGAAGCTAAACGATTTTCGGCAACAACTAAACTCAGCGGAATCACAATTGTTGGTATTCAAGGACGCGGTGCAAATCGCGCCGATATAGCTCCTAGAGATGGTGTAAAAGATACTGATGATCCTAGTACTAACACTAATTTCATCAACTTTAATCAGCTATATTTGACCAGCCAATTTACACCGCGTAGTTTCTTAGTAACCGGACTTTTAGCTGCTAATGGTTCGACAAGCCCTAAATTATCTAATGATTTTATACTTGGTTACGAAGCTCCTCCGGGAAACAAATGGAACTTAAGTGACCTACACTATCACCAACTTCTTAATAAAAAATTAGCGATGATGGTGGGAACCAAAGGTGTTGATATGATACGTGCATTCCGGGGTCCTAACCGTGCTGAAAGTGCAGCGAATGGGCCTTTATCATGGTTTGCACAAAGAAACCCAATTTTAAATTTAGATTTTGAAAATGGTGGTATTGCTTTTGATTGGCAATTTGCTAAAAGTGCCAGTGTGCAAGCAATTTATAGCGCTAAGGATATAGCAAATCCGGGAAAACGTGGAGGTTTATTTGATGGAAACACAACTGCGGGCGCACAATTATTACTAACACCTGCTAAGACATTAGACGTAAGTTTATATTACGTTAATAATTATTCGCCCAATGGTTTCTTATCAACTTTTGCTGGTGATAATTGTTTTACTGCTTTAAATTGTTTTACGGGAACTTCAAGACCTTTGCAAACAAATGCTGTTGGTGCTACCGTCAATTGGGACATTTCACGAGGAATTACCTTGGGTGGTTGGGGTGGTTATACTAAGTCTTATATTCCCGGAGAATCGGGAGATGTAGAAACTACAAATTACATGGTTTATCTTAACTTTCCAGATTTATTTGGTAAGGGTAATTTAGGTGGAATTTATGTAGGACAGCCGCCAAAAATTGTTAGCAGTAACTTACCTGTAGGCAATAACGTACCAGAACTTATTGGAAATAGTAAAAGCGACGGTGGACAACCGGGAACAACTACTCATATTGAAGCTTTTTACCGTTGGCGTTTGAACGACAATATGAGTGTAACTCCGGGAATTATTCACATTATAGAACCCGGTCATACACCAGATAGCGACTCAATTACTATTGGTATTCTACGGACTAGTTTTACATTTTAAGAATTGGCTTGGGCATGGGTCATTGGGCATTGGATTATATTGTAGCTACCCGAAAGTCGCTAAAGGTTTTTAGCCTTGCTAATTACACTTTCTATTATTATCAAATTAGGTAAATAAAAAATAAAATATTTATTGAAAAGATAATTAGCTATGCCCTATGCCCCATTTATTTTTTTATAAAGAATTCATATAGCAAAATTTTCAAGTAGTTGAATCTGCGATATACCAGATTCAGTATTTTTCCTCTTGAAAAGATAATTGCTTTATGATTATATTTTTAATAGTTTCGCTGGAAATTTATCTCAGAAAAAATCTAGAGTTTTTATAGTGCATCGATGAATAACTTTCATATCGGCTGAAGATAAATTAAAGATTAAAATTTCGTATTTAACTAGTTTTTACGAAATAGCGCAGCGAATCTTTTTTAAATAAACATTTTAAAAGCAATTAGGAATCAAAATGCCTCAAAATTCTTGTCTGCTTGCGTTAGTTCTAGCAGTTGGTTCTGCTTTGGTTGCAATACCTTCTCAAGCGCAAACAGCAGCTAATTCAAACAAGGACAACATTACACCATCTCAATCTGCCATTGCAAACGATGCAGCTAAAACATCAAACTTAAGCAATTCTAGTAGTTTAAATCAAGATAAAACTACAAATATTTCCCAGTCACAACCTGAATCCTCTACAACTGCTAACATTCAAAAATCCCAACGTGCAAGAATTCCAGTCTATAGTCGAATTGGGTTCGGATTGAGCCAGTAATAAAATCTTGTTTATAAATAACTTATGTAGAGACGTAGCAATGCTACGTCTTTTTTTGTTTGTGTAGTTTCAAAGAAACTATTTCACAGAATCATCGATACAAATCAAAGTATCGTAAAGACGTTGCATTATGCATACCGTTTCTACATTAATTACTTCCCCAGACAAACCTGCTCGTAACGTTTCCCCGCACTTTCCCAGGTAAACTCTATTTCAACTAATTTTCTCGCGTTATGAGATAATTCTGCTCGTAACTGCGGATTTTCAAACAGTTGACTAATAGAGCTGACATATTCTTGCGGTTTATTGGCACGTATTGCCCGTAATTCAACATTATCACCGTCTACAGCTAATCCTTCCAAACCGCGATCGCTACCGACTACGGGTATACCAGCAGCCATTGCTTCCAAGGTTTTGTTCTTGATTCCAAATCCAGTCCGCATCGACACTACGCAAACTGTTGATTTATGCAGGTATTCTGCCATTGAAGGGACTTTTCCGGTAACATTGACTCCGGGGTTATCTTTGAGTGCTAACACCTCTGCAACGGGACGAGAACCCACTATATCAAAGGTTGTATCGGGGTAAAGTTTCTGGATTTCTGGTAATACTTCTTTACAAAAGAAGCATACAGCATCGATATTTGCTAAATTATCCATTGCACCGATGAAAATTAAACGGTGTCCTCCTGGGTCTGCTGTCCGATTAGGAAACATGACTAAATCTACGCCGTTAGCAATTACCGTAATTTCACTGATAGCGTTGAATTCCTGTAACTGAATTTTATCTTCTGCGGTTGTCGCTACAATTGCCGAAAATTTACCGCAGTAGTTTTTTTCGTAACGACGCAGCAATGGTAAATTAATTTTATCTCGTAAAGAGTTTTCAGATATGCCATTTTGTAATTGATTGAGACAGGTACCGTAGACGGAACTGTGAACGTTGACTACAGTACGCACCTTTTTTTGAAAATGGGGACGCACGTAAATTTCATTAACGCTGTGTTCGCTGGTAATTGTATCGTACTTACTCGCTTCTATATGGCGATCAATCCAGTTTTGCATATCCACTGAGTAGCGATTTAACACGCTTGGGGGAATACCTTCACTGACAAATTTAGTTAAACGCTGAACTTTTTTCAGTATTCCTCCGGTGGTACCGGAGTCATGGGGACGATTAAAAAGGACTAGTTCATCCACATAATCTCGCAATTGGGCTATTTCTGTTTCAGTGACACCAGCTTCGGGTTGAGTCACCAAGGTAACGCGGTGATTCCGTTGTAAATACTTAAGTAAATTAAAAGTTCTAACTTGAGTACCACCACGAGTAGGTGGATAAGGAAACGTAGAAGATAGCATTAAGATGTTCATGGGAATTATCGGTAATTACTAGTAATTTGATTTCATAATTAGAGGAAGTTTAATTTATAAATATCCGGAAAAACTCGCTTAATTCTGAATATGTACAGCAAGTATTAATTATTGCCAATCAAAATACTATGATATATTTATACAATCATTAATGTCAAATTTATGAAACAATATTTTTCATAAAAAACATTAACAATGATTGGACTAAATGTTTTTTATATCTATTAATTAATTCTATTAGGACAAATTAAATGAATATTTTATTAATGGGTTATTACGGATTTCATAATGTTGGGGATGATTTATTTCTGCATCAGTTAATAGATTATTTTGCGAAAAAGCAAGAAGTCGCTCGAATATTTGTATTTTGTCAAGAAGACTATTATGAACGCACTACAGATAAAGTTCGTTTTTTTGCTGCAAATCAACTCCCTAAACTTAAAAGGCTTTCGATAATTTTACAAAGTGACTGTTTAATGTGGGGTGGTGGAACTTTAAATATCAAAGATAAACCCACTAATTTACTGAGGTTACAGTCATTAGCAAAGTTTACTAGAAAGCGTTTCTGCTTTCTTGGTGTCGGATTAGAAGCAGTGAGTTCGGATGAAGGAGACACTAGAAGCAAGATTTTTAAAAATGCCGATTTACTTTATTTAAGAGATAAACAATCCTACGAATTAGCTTTACAAAAACTCAAGCCAGTTAAAGCTTGTTGCTTGGGTGGTGATTTAGCATTTTTAGATTTAAACTATTATCAACCTTATATAAAAGAAAATAAATCTAGTGAAATTAAAAATATTTCTTTTTCTGGAAAATTTTGGTGGGGTGAAGGAAGAGGTGAATTTTACGGTCAACAGTTAATGCAGTTTGTTGATAAATATAATTCAATAATTCATTTACTACCAGCCCATGTCGGAGAAGACAGAAACGATAACAAATTTCATCATTTATTAAAAAAATACCTACCCGAATCTAACTATAAACTGCATGACTGGAAGAAACCAGCAGAATTTGTAGAGATTTTAAGTCAAATGGATTTCCATTTTGGCAACCGTTTACACTCTATAATATTAGCAGATATTCTCAGCGTACCTAGTGTTGGAATCAGCGGTGCTAACACAAAAATTCAACACTATATCGATAAATCAGAAGTGCTTCCAGAATTAAGATTGTTAGATTTTATGGAAGAAATAGAAGTAGATCAGATTGAAAAAATATTTAGAGAATATCAAAGACCAACTGAATTTATTTTAAATGAGTCTAAGACAGCAAAAGCAGGAGTCGAATTGATTTTTAAAAATAATTGAGAATACAAGACATGGGAAGTTGATTTGGGAGTGCATCGACTCATGATTTATTCCTATTATCAATTACCAATTACCAATTACCAATCACCAATGAGCAATAGAAAAGTTAGTATTTGTATTCCTACATTCAACCGTATTGATTTGCTACCTTTCGCGATTGAAAGCGTACTCAAACAAACTTATCAAGACTTTGAATTAATTATCTGCGACGATGGTTCTAATGATGGAACTGCGGAATTAATGTCGAAGTATGAAGATAATCGGATTAAATATATCCGCCACGATCGCAATATTGGCAAAAGTAATAATATGCGTTCTGGTTTTGATGCAGCGACTGGCGATTATTTCATTAAATTTGATGATGATGATAGATTAACGCCGGATTTTATCGCGCAAACTTCTAGTATTCTCGAAAAAGATTCTAATATTGATTTTGTTGGTACCGACCATTGGATAATTGATATTAATAATGTGCGAGATGAAGCGAAGACTCATGAGAATTCGCGTTTATGGGGAAGAAAAGATTTAGCCGAAGGGGTAGTCGATAATCTTTTAGAAGCAGTATTTATAAATCAAAGTTTTCAAATTGGTGCAACTTTATTTCGTCGTCAAACGGTAGTGGAAGTTGGATTTATGCAGCCCAATTGGCAAAATTGCGAGGATAACGATTTATTTGTACGCTTAGCTTTGGCTGGTAAAAAAGGCTATTATTTACCGAAATTGTTGATGGAATATCGGCTCCACGCACAACAGCAAGGAATTAACCGCGCAATTCCTTATTTAACAGGTAAACAGCAGTATTTACAAAGCTATAAGTTTGATTCACAGAAGTTGGAGAATATTAGATTACAGCGTTTAAAAGAAACTCAGCTATTGTTAGGTTTACGGTTAATCGAAACTGGTGAAACCGATAAAGGGAGACAATTAGTTTTAGCTGGAAAATCTTTTTCTACCGCTAAAGCATGGACTGGTTTAGGATTGTCTTTGTTACCCGTGAGTTTAAGAGGTAAAGCGTTTGGTGCTTTACGGAAAGTGCGGGGGTAAAAAGAAATCCCCATGAACAAATTCAGGGGCTGGTATTCTTTTAGATAAAGATTACAAAAATAATGAGTTTTCTTTGAATACCTTTTTACTTTTTACTTAAAAATGGTCAATTTATCCTGAGATTCGGCAACAACTTTGTAGAGCTTCAACTCAAATTTTTGCATACAAGCCGACCAATCAAATTCGAGAATTGAAGGACGAGCGTTTTTAGCCATTTGCTCTTTTAATTGGGAATCTTCCAGAATTTGAATGATTTTATTTGCGAAATCTTCTGGGTTATTAGGTTCTGCTAAAAAGCCGTTATGACCTGGTGTAACTTGCTCGGCTGTGGAAGGTGCGATCGCAGCAACAACCGGAGTCCCGGATGCTAAAGCTTCGTTGTTGGTCGTACAGAAATTTTCAGTGGTTGAAGGGTTAATAAATACATCTGCACGAGCAAACCATCCTAAAAGTTCTGTTCCGTGAGATTCTCCCCAAACTGTTACACCAGATGGAAATTCTTCAGCGCGTTTTTTGATTTCTTCTTCAGCAGGACCGCTACCAATAATTACTAAATGAACATCTTTAATTTTCTTAGCAACTAACGGATATATATCCAAAAGTTGATTAACATTCTTTTCGGCTGTAATACGTCCTACAAATAATAAAGTTGGTCTACGGTCGTTAGGAATGGGATTATAAATAATGTTTTCCGGATTGAATTTCTTGCAATCAACTCCTTGATAAGGAAAGTATTCGCTACGTTGACATTTCATCTTTTCGTATTTGGCGAGTTGTTCTTTTGAGGAAAATAGATTTAAATAGTAAGAATCGCTAAACTGTTTAATTAAAGTGGGGAGAAAAGGACGAAGTAAACTAAATAATTGATTGCCTAAATAATATTGAATATAGGCAACGATATCAGTATGAAACAGAGATATTGCTGGAGTGCCGGTTTTTTTCGCGTATTCCACTGCAATTGGACGACCATAACCTTGAAGAAAAAGCGAATATAGTCCCTTCATTTGCGCTGCTTCTTCGACCAAGATTACATCAGGTTTAAAATCTTCTAATAATTTAGTATCGCTCCAGTGTCGATGATTTAGCGGTTGAGGAAGAGACTTATAAAATATTAATGGTTCCGTAGGAAATGCATAGGAACTGAAATTAGGATATTGCTGTAGTTCATCTAATCCCGACATCGGACGTTTACCAACATTGGGAGGATAGCGATCGCTAATTTGGGGATGAATCAAAAATACGTGATGTCCCTGCTGTAAAAACCAGCGTACTCGTTGATGTACCGCAACAGAAACTCCCGTTAAAAACGGAGCGTATAATCCTGTGGCAATTGCTAGTCTAAGAGGTTGTTTTAACATGATTAAATTTACTTATGATTAAGACAAGATTTTTTCACTTTCTGGTACTTCAATAACCCAAAAAAGCCGGGGTTTTATGTTGGGAATAGGGAATAGGGAGCAGAGTTTTCTAATTTTCAACTACTCCGCAAAGTTTCCTTAGTGGACTACCAGGGACGGGTAATTTTAGATGATTTCAATACACTAATTAGAGGATTAAAGTAAAATAATCCAAAATCAAAAATCTAACTAAAATTTAAGGCTTTTGTTGTTGCGATGGTTTTTGCAGGTTTATTTTTGATTCTGCGATCGCAATTTTATTCAGATTAAAATTCTGTAACAAGCTATTGTCTCTCACATAAGCTGGAGATAAAAATTTAGAGAAGTTTAGCGACTTTGCTTTCAAGACATCTTTTGAGAAAGGGAAGTTTTGAGATTTATCTAGCTTAAAAATTGATTTTGTGTTCGCTGTGTCAAAAGACTGTTTTTCAAATTGACGATAGACAATAATAATTTTGCTGCTTTCTTGTGGTGTTCGATGAATTAAACGGTGTATCGTCACAGAAATTCCAGTGCATAATGGAACATACAGTCCCATAAAAATCGCCATACCTAAAGCTTGTTTGTCCATAATTTAGGTTTTATTTAGGGGTCAAGAGAATATTTCATTTCAATCTCAATAGTTTGATTTTGTGTTAATGAAAAACTCGCTGATTCAAATTTGGGAGTCCCGGTTTTCACTGACACTGTAGGATTATTGGAGATTCCGAAACCTTCTTCAGGGATGCCAAGAAAATCTCTATTGAGTTTAGTATCACCATTTTGGTCGTCAATTACTGCAACAGCATAAGTACCTCTTTTTAAACCTGTAAATTCTTGTTTGAGCGAATTACCTGTTATTTTCGTGCATTGACTTTTGGCTTCGCTACTATTACCCAAAGGAAATCCACTTTCGTTTTCATAGATTCTTAAACAAACCTGACCTTTTTGATTTTCAATCCCTTTTATCGCAACAGTCAGAGTTGCGGAATCTTCTACAGCATTTGCTTTAAGAACCAATCCAACACTTGCTAAAGTAGAAAATAACAAGCAACAAAATTGAGATGTTTTCATTTTCATCTTTCTGTTATTTATAAATTATTAGTTGTTAGTTAATAAGTACCTGACAATTCCCAATTACCAATGTCCTATTCCCTATTCCCTATTGACTTTTTAACCATTCCTGAATACGATTCATTCCTTCATCTAAAGAAATAGCAGGTTGATAATTTAATAATTTACGTGCTTTATCAATAGAAAAAGCATAAGGACGACTCATGAAATCTGCTGCTTCTGGAAGAATATCTGGTTGCTTGCGAAAAAGTTTTTGTCCTTGACAACGCAATTTGAGAAATATTTTCATTTCTTCTTTTGGTAAAGAGGAAGGAGCGGGATAACCAGCGACTTCTGCTAAACGAGTAAAATATTCTTGAGGAGACGTTGCTTTCCCATCAGTAATATTAAAGATTTCACCATACTGCTCGTTTTCTATAGCTAAGAAAATTGCATCAATTAAATTATCTACATATATATGGTTAATAACTTTCCCTTCACTCGTATAGGCAAATAACTTTTGCTGCATCAACGATATCGGTCGCACCGTCCAAGGAATAGAACCCGGTCCGTAAACATCCCCAGCCCGGATAATAATGATGCCAAAATCTTGCACACTATTTAGTTGCTGTAGAGCTTTTTCTGCTTCTATTTTGGTTTGACAATAAGGATTTACTTCTTTTACAAGTAGTTGGTTTTCTGTTACCCCATTAGGATAATTAAAACCATAAACTAAAGCAGAGGAAAGATGAACAAAAGTTTTTACTCCAGCATTGCGAGCAGCTTTACCGATATTAATAGTTCCATCGATATTTACCTCGCTAAATTCCTTGATTGAACCTCCTTCTTTTGCGACTTCTTCAGTATGTAAAACTATATCTGCTTCCTGACAAGCTTTTTGAGCAATGGATGGATCGGCAACGCTACCGATAAGAACTTCTACACCTAATTTTTGAGCTTTTTTAGCTGTATCTGCATCTTTTTCCAATCCACGGACTTTTAAACCTTTGCTTATAGCTATTTCGGCTGTACGTAAACCAATAAATCCACCAATTCCGGTGATTAGTAAAGTTTTGTCTGTGAGGTTCATTATTTAAAAGCGCTTATACGCATTAAAAGGTTAAAAAGGTCAAAGGTTAAAGGTTAAAGGTCAAAGGTTAAAGGTTAAAGGTTAAAGGTTGATAATTAATAAC
>NZ_JAYGHM010000079.1:0-36151 GCF_034931125.1 Rivularia sp. UHCC 0363
AATAGGGATTATTTAGAATTGCAATGGCTCAATCCAGAACCCTTACTATATTCAGTTTTCAAGGTGCAGTTGCGCCGACCTGATCTAAAATACTGTTTCAGCCAATGGCTTGTCAATAGTGACATAAGAAAAAAAGCTAAAACCCATACACAAAGAGACTTTCAAGGATTGCGCTAACCTCATTGTCAGAAAAAATTGCTGAAACCTAGACGGAGTAAACAATTCAGCTATTCAAATCAATAGACTTTTTCCAACACCCATAGGTTAGCGCAACCAGCTAGCTGATATCAAGCAAAAAATATCGTATTATCCCGTGGCATTTCACCACCAATTCGCTCAACTTTCGGTTGACAACAAGCGCAAAGCGTATAAAAACGGATACTATCTTGCTGCGGTTTAATCACTTTGGAAAGACGCGATCGCAGTTTAGCATACTGAGTATCTGTCAAATCGCACTCAAACACGGAATATTGCATCCACTGTCCGTAAGACTTAAGAATCTTATGAATTCTAGTACGACGCTTATCTTCAGAAATATCGTAGGAAATGACAACAAACATTATATTGGATAATTGGGAGCATCCACTTTCGGCAGATCGCCCTCAGACTAGAAGTCTGGGGCTATACAAACTAAACCCGCCTACGCGGGTTTCAAAGAGTCCCCAGTAAGGCGGACTTCGTTTGTGTAGCCGCGTTCACCGGAGGCATATTCCAATCGCCATTTCTTCCAAAAGTGGATGCTCCCGGATAATTGGGTATTGGAAATAGAAGAATGGGGAGAAAATCAAATTATTAACTCTTAACTCCTAACTTTTATAACTACTTCATAACTAAAGGTGGATATTTATCAGTTTCCCCCATAAGATATTTACCCAACAAACGCGCTTGAATTTCAAAGGTTTCTTGATAATTTTTTTTAATTCCTAAAACAGGATGCTTAAAAGTTGACAGCTTTCTTTCTTGATACAATTTCAGGAATTCATATAATTTATCTTTAGTCAGAGAAACAGCATTACTCACGGGTTCCGTAACAAAATCTGATGGTTTAAAAATTTTCCGGTTGATTGCACCAAGAACTAAAGAATCAACAACCAAAGGACGAAATTCTTCCATTAAATCCAACGCTAAAGATGGTTTACCATAACGCTCTGTGTGTAAATAACCCAAATATGGATCGAACCCAACAATATTTAAAGCACCTTGAACATCGTGACGTAATAAGGAATATCCCAAACTTAAAAGAGAATTTATCGGGTCTATCGGTGGACGACGATTGCGACGATCAAAGCTAAAATCATCGACACGAATAAATTCATTAAAACAGCCAAAATATGCAGCACTTCCGGAACCTTCGCAACCCCGAATCGAATTAACTGTGGTTGATTTTTCCAAAGTTATTAAAGAAGATTCAATTTGACTAATTCCCTTACTTGTATCAATGTCGCGATAGTTTCGCTGAGTTTTCAACAGTGAATTGCGGTAATTCTTTAGCTTACCTCTAACAAACGCTTTAGCTACATGAACAGCTTTAATTGACTCACCAGCAGCTTTCCATTGAGCATTTCGCAAAAAGATATTCTTACTCATTTCCGGCTCCAAACGAGCTATATACTTACCATTAACTGTCAGGAAAGTCAGAGGAATTTTGTTGTGAATCAATTCGGCGATCGCGGCTGGTGAAATACTCGCACGTCCCATAATAACTACACCATCAACCTTTAGTAACGGCACATCTAAAATCGACTTTTTATCAAATTTTATGTTCAGTCTTTCATCAATCTTCGCAATAAAAGCGTCTTCTTGCGTAACGTAAACTGTACCCATGTTTTTCTCCCAGAAAATAATTAAAAACGTTGTGAAACTTCGCGTATCTCCGCATTCAGAGATTAAAATATAAAAAAATCTCAATCAACCTCGCAATATTTAGCAAGCTTATCCGCAACTTTTGGTAAACATTGCTCGTACAAACTACAACCTTTACAGCGTTGACTATAAATAGCTGGAGGCATTTCTCCGGTTTCTAATAATTTAGTAACATCAGCAATAGTCGCGATCGTTTCTGTTCTCAGTTCATCGTTAATTTCTACTAATTGCCGTTGATGAGTTTGAGCATAATAAACATAGCCAGTAGCAATATTATTTCCCGTCATTTCCTCCAAACACAAAGCCTGAGCGCATACCTGTAACTCGTCATTATCCCATTCACCCTTACGTCCGCGCTTGTATTCCACCGGATACCATTCCCCGTGTTCTAACTCAATCAAATCCGATTTTCCGATTAATTGATATTGATCCGACTTCAACCAAATAGCGCGAACCTGCCAAGTTTCCTCTCTATTTCCATCACCAACAGTGTGAACTCGTTCGTGTAAACTCGTTCCTTCAATCGTGTATTGATTATCTGTAAATTCACCCAAACAAAACATCCTCCAACAGCGATGGGGACAATAGGAATATTGATTTAAGGAAGCTATTGTTATGTAATCTGTATTGTTCATTTTGTTTGATTAAAGTTGATAAGATTAAAAAATCTTCTTGTAAGGTGCGTTGGGATGTTCCATTTAACGCATTATTATTTGGAATTTGATTATTTAAAATTTGGTGCGTAAGCTCTGTTAACAGCTTGTTGTGTTTTAATCCATCTGAAAAGAATATCGGATTGTAAATTCATCCCACCCGGAAATCAATTTCCGGGCTAATAGCCAAAGTCTACTGAAGTAGACTAAATATTTAGGGTATATTAGATGGAATATCGTAACGCAAAAAGTTCTAGATCGTGGTGCGTCACGCTGTCGTTAACACACCCTACAAAATACAAATTTATTAACTCCTAACTCCTAATTCTTAACTCCTAACTCCTAATTAACTCTCCTCCCCATCCCCATTCCCATCGTGGTTTTTCTGCCAATTCCGGCAAAGATAGCAAAGTCAGCTAAAGCATTAATTTGTTTAATCTCAAATGCTTCAACATCACCCATAATTCGATAGCTAACTTGACCAATAATACCGATAAATTTGCTGCGAGAATCGGGAACTATTTCGGTGTGAATGTTAATAAAGCTAGGAAAGATTGCATCAAGATTAACATTTGTTAATTCAATACCGCTGTATTTATTCCAACGAGAAAGCAAAGAATTAAACACAGATTCTCTTGTTGGTAACGTGGTGTCATATTTACCTTGACGGAAAGCCGTAGGAGTTGCAAAGTTAAGCGAAATAATCCGCTCCGAGTCGCTGGCTTGGTCGTATAGTTGAGTATAGGGAATTGCGATCGCCCAAGGTTGAGTAGATTGAGCGGTACCTTGGATACTGGTAATATACAAATCAGCAGAACCTAAATGCCAAGGCTGTTGTGGGTTAAGATTTAGCCACAGTTGCGTCAATTTACCAAACAGCGCATCATCAAGCAGAGAAATCCTCCACCAACAAGGAGTACCAGTTGCGATCGGTTCTTGATGTTGGGTTTGTAATTTGTAGCCTTTATTAATCGGAGTTTTGCTGATTTGTAAAGGGGAGAGGGTGAAAGCTTTATCCGCTTGGGAGTCGTGTAAGTAGGTTCCCAATTCTTTATCAACGTAGCTGACAAGAGTGAGGAATAAAGCGTGTAGATGTCTCCCGGTGAGATATTGCGGGTAGATGGGGGATTTTGGTATGAGGTTGAGGATTAAGCTATGAGGCATTTTCGATTTTGGATTTTAGATTTTAGATTTTGGATTGGGGAATACCAAAAAATATTAAGCTATCTTGTAGGGTGCGTGAGTAGGGTGTTGACTCTGTAGCTTTTTTGGCGATCTTACTTCATGCATATTCTCGTTCCCAGGCTCAGCCTATTTGTGACAACTTAAGGTGAAATTAATGATGTCAACTCGTAATTATCGTTAAATCAAGCTTCGTACTGAGTTTTTAGCGAAATTTGGGAATCATGGATTCAAAATTTCGCGATTACTTAACTAAAAATGCTGTTTCCAACCTGGCTTTCAGAGCAAAATTTAAGCATTATTGCTTATTGACAAATTGTTTATATCCTTAAGTTGTCATCAATAGTCTCCGACTGGGAACAAGGAAGGCTGTCATAGAAACTGTATGAAAAATCATGCTTAATTTCCCTTAAAATCAACAGCCTACTGCGTGAGTATGTAACGTACCATCTTCATTCACAGCAACCCAATTTCTAATATGATTAACCTTTAAATCGATACTCCATTTTTGCAGGAATTCTTAGTTTTTCGGAATTAAAGGGATTTTCAAATTGATAAAATTCCCCTTTCCTAATAGTGACATTTTGAATCAAGCTTACGGGAGGCATATTTATCACGTCGTAGCTAACAACTTGATGAGTAAACATGACATCCAGGGGATTTAAAGGATGAGGAAAAGTAAAATCATTAGTTTTTAATTCAAATTTAGTTATTTGGTGAATTTCAACTTCAGCTTTACTCATCCACTTACCCAAACGAATCCATTTTGGTAGTTTACCTTTTAGCTCAATATCCTTTTGAGAAATAATAAAGAATTCAAATTGGCTTTCCGGTGCAATTTCTTTTGCTCTCCCGAAACTAGGAATATTCTTCTGGGTTTTCTCCATCTCAACATGGTAATTATTATTGGCATATTTCCAGGTGTTGAGAACTGATGTATGGTTAATTGAATGTGCTGGAGTAACGTAAATTCCTTGGTTATTTAATGGTGTTAGATGTTCTTCATATTTAGGAACTTGTTCGGGACAAAAGTAACGGTAGGAATCTTCTTGTGCAACGGTAGTCGCGTAAATTTCGCTATCAACTAAACCTAATGCGTAACACAATGCGTAATTATGAATTACAGGTTCGGTTTCGTAGAGTCTGCCGATTTCACGGGTGGCAAAATAAACGCTGTCATGTAATTCTAATTGACAGCAATAAATTATAGTCATAGCTATTACTTCGCTGCTGCTTTTTCTTTGTCTTTATCTTTATCCTTGTTTTTTCCTTTTATATGAACTTTGGCATATTCTTTAGCTTCGTCATCAGCTTTTTTAAGCAGCTTTTTCAATTCTTCTTCGTTAGCGGTAATAGCTTTTACTTCTTTAAGCAATGCTGAAAAATTATCTTTGAGATAATCTTGATGTACAATAAATTCATCAGCCATTTGTGATTCTATAGCTGTTTTCGCAGCAGCAATCACATCATCTTCATCTAAAGGTTCGGGAGAATTGATAGTATTATTAGCTTTCATTTCATCATAAATTGCTTGAGTCCAGCGCAGGTTACTTGTAATTTCACCGTCCGCAAAAATTACCCCAATTAATTCATTTCTGACTCTTCCCGTGCGGGTGGTTTGCGCTCCATAATGACGGGTACGCAGAATATTATTAAAAACGTAGAGAAAACTTGCTTCTGTGGGGTCTTTTAGTGTCACAATGCTAGGAAAGAAAACTTGCGGTCGAATGTGATCTTGCTGATTTATTCGACTGGTAACTTCACCAGGTTTAGAACCATTTTCTCCTTTGGATGTCATCGTACCATTTTCAAAAGGAGCATTTAAGGTAAATGTTTCATGCGATTCATCAAAAGATGTAATTGAAAAAGCCGTATCTACAACAACTTTTGATTTTTCAGAACCAGAATCACCAATTGCAAAACCGTAGATAATACAGTCCGGATTATCCATTGCAAATTTTACATTATATTCACATTCTTCATCTTTCACTAAACCATAATTACGCATTAGTTCGCGACCTACCAAACGTTCTGGTGTTGACTGTTTGCGTTTAAACATGGAAAGACGACTAATTGTATTTTTATCTTTTATTCCCGCTCTAACTCGTGATTTATTTAATTCTCCATCTGTTTGAAATAAAGGATAAGATTCTGTGACGCGGATTGTCAGGAAGTGAACGTATTTTCCCATTGGTTTGTAGGGAATTTCTGTGTGGAATAATTTGGATTCGATTGATTTTAGGAATGTCATTTGATTTTGGATTTTAGATTTTATATTTTGGATTATTTCTCGTCTTTATGAAATGTTTGCAGTAAGAGCTTTAACTCTCAAAAGACTAAAGTCCTTACTATAAAAAAGTCAGCATTTATTCATTCGCAGTTTGGGATAGTATTTCTGAATCATCTTCTTTCTTAGAATCATTACCTTGTTGTTGGTTTTCTTTGTCATTTTCCAGACGATAAAGGAATTCGCAGGTATCGCGAATTAAGTTGATTTGTCTACCAGCTAAACGAGCGCGATCGCCAGCAAATGATTTTTCAAAGATATCCTCGACAAAGTACCTTGCAAATTCAAGTACGGCTTGTCTTTCTTCTTCTCTTTCTCTGTTATTAAATACCCAACGTCCCTCAGCAGTGGAAGCGTGAACTCTATCCATTAATTTGAAAACTTCTGCTGCAACTGCCATAACTAAACTTTCTCCTTTAAATACGCTTAATTCAGCTTTAAGAATAGTTTCGGCTGCAATATCAATCGGTTTTAAGACTGCATTCGATTTAGGATTGTATCGTTTATTAGCTCTATAAAATCTTCGATAAAGTTCGGTTAACTTTTGAGGATGATTTAAACTTGATTCTTCTTCCACAATTAATTCCTCTTGATTGATATCATATTTAACGTAAGGGTCAAAACACGGATAAAAGTTATAAGCGTAAAGTTTAATTTTCTCAATTCTTGCTGTTTCAACTCCCTGTTTTCTCACCCAACGATTGAGATAAGAAAATACATATAACGGACTGGTTTCAAAATCTTTTGCTAGTTCGGTAAATTTACCCCAGTTTGCATCGTAACCGGATTTACCTTGTTTTGCATTAACGTCAAGATGAATTGCATAAGCAGCGGTTAAAATGTTAAGAGGTGCAGAATAATGTTTATTATTATCTTGCCAACCTTCGAGAATGTAATCTAACCGAAACTTATCTTGTTTAACTAAAGCGCGGAATGCATGAGGAACGCTATCTAAAAATACACTTTCTTCAAATTCAGCACCATCATTAAAAGGTGGAATTGGAGACTCGGAAACTACTGTTTTCACATCTAAAATCATCGGAAAAGCAAAAGCTAACCAGCTTGGCATTATCCATGATTCGGTATCGCTAGAATCGCGTCCCGGTGGTAATGCCATGAAGTAAAATGTTAATGGTTGATCTTCAGGATAGGAAAGTTTAAAAGTACGGTCTTTTTTATAATTTGGGTGATCTTCTGGGAGGTTTTTCCGATGTTGTAAATCTTCATCTATTAAAAAAGCGTCAATACTTTGATATTTCTCTTTAGTTAAAGTTGCTTGCAAATCTTTAGTAATAAAATGATTACGAATGCTGGTATCAAAGCGAGTTTGAGCAATACCACTGTAAGCTAATTGTAAAAACTTATTAGTTTCCGGGGTGAAGTAATAAGTCGGATAAAAATAGAGATAGCGGTATTTACCATCTTCAAACCGTTTACCAACAGCTTGAGTTTGATTCATCAAAATTTGCCTCAGCATCATTTCTAAACCCGCAATGCTGGAAATATTGCGTTTAGCGTTTGAACCTCCCAGCATCTGTTTATTTGTATAAACTTGAGGTGTAAATAAAACTGCTGATTCCATTTGCTCGGTAACGGTATAAGCAGAATGAGAAATCGAACAAATTAATTGCTTTCCTCTACCCGATTTTTTAGCAGTATTGTAATTACTCAACTCATCGAGAAAGGTTTCAACTTGATTTTCTACAGTAACTTCTCGATCGCTACCCGGTAACATCACCACCCGTTGAACCCACAATCTTAAATCATCCCAACCATCAGCAAGTTTGTATTGGGACACAATCGGTTCAATTAAGCTTTTTACGTAAGCAATAACTGGTTGACAAATTTCTTTGACATCCTCAATTCCCGGATTATGTTCTAAATATTTAGCAGCAAGGTAATACCATTCATAAGGAACACCTCCAGTATTACCTTTTAATTTATTTTCCTTGAGACTTTTATTAATGTCCTCTATTGCTTTAATTTGCGCTAAATATTCACCTAAATTCCAAAATTCTGCAACTTTGTAAATTAAATCTAATTCAGGTAATTCTGGTAATTTTTTATCTTTCTTCCGTACAGCTTCAAATTGTTTAACCTTCTCACCCCAAATTTTTCTACTAATTAAATCCCCAAATTCTGCTATTTGGTCAATACGAATATCATCAGTAAATTTTAAATCAAAATCACCAGGTAAAACTCCTTTGTCTTGAAAAATTACTAAATTATCACTGCGACTTTTTGCAACAGAATCTTTTTTGGGATGTAAAATACGTAAAGTGGCATCTAAACCAACTTCCATTAAACCAACATCGTCAAAAAACAAGTTGTAGTAGTCAGCATACTTCATTCCTTTCCCATCTCTACCAAAACCAGTTTGTCGCAATCGTAATTGACCCGCGCAAAGTGATTTAATAGTATTAATAACTCTATCCGGTAAATCTTCTGGTGATATAGCAGGAGCATCTCGCGAAGCTAAATAAATTACTCCCGTCGGTAAATATAGCAACGGTTCGTAGTAAGTATCTTGCTCAGTATTTAAACTGCTATGAGCCGCAATTAAAGCATTATTTACAACATTAGTTAATACCCCTCTATTTTCAGCAATGCTGTGATAGGTAAACTGCAACTTATCATCACTCAGAGTTGAAAGAAGCTCCTTAAATTTATAGCTTTGTGCATCTTGAGGATGCTTGATAATAGAAGCCAAAGAGTCAGCCAAACAGGTTAATTCCGAGAGAGCGCGAAGAGTGCGATCGCGCATCACTGGATTTAATCCAAATTCCGAAAAATTCCAGTTCGTATCCCAGCGTCGCTGTGCATTGTAAGCCATACACAACAAATCATCTAGATACTGTTTATAGGCTTCTGGTTCATTAGGATTGATAAACTTATCCAAACCCAACTGGAGAACCTTTTGATCGATAATTTGACGGTGTTTGTCTATAGGTAACTTGCGACAATCATCTGGTACATCTGGGAATTTTTCAAAGTCATGGAGGATAAACCCAGCAACTACCAAACGACGTTCTTCTTCTCGCACTACCCGCATTGCGGTAGTATCAAGTTGTACTAATCGACGTTCAATTAAATTAGCAGGAAATAACCCGTTAAGAAGGTGAGTATTTAAAGATTGATCGCCAGCATTATCCCTTCTAATTTTTGCTTTACCTTCCGCTTCGTTCTTTTGGTCTAATTTATCAAAATATTTCCCACCTTTTGCGGTAACACCGATAGCTATCTGCAATAAGTTTGGTAATACATACTTTGCAAAATCAGCCATTACTTGATCGTCGGGGTTTTGCGATTCAATAGCTTCTCGTAATAGCTTATATGTAAGTAATTCCTGTGCAGTTTCAATAGTCCTGTCAGAAGTTTCAAACCCAAAATCGACATCTTCGTCATCTAACCAATCATTATCTGATTCTGCTTCAGATTCATTGTCTATTTCAAATAGTGATAGTTGTTTATCTGTTTCTAAATCTTTGGCTTTTTTACTCATTATCTACATCCAATGAAATCAAATATTCGTTTATTTGTTTTACGTAAAGAGGGTATTGTTGTAAAGCAAAACTAATTGCTGTAAAAATTTGTCTAGAGTCCATGTCATCATATTCATGTACCAGTCGGTTTCTTAAACCCGAAGATGGTGCTATTCGCTTCGCTAGGTTAGCAGAAATAACATTGTATTTGGCAAGTTCAATAAACGTTTCAAAATTAGTCAGATTATTGCCAGGATATAGCTTAGATAATATATGCGAATTGATATCTATCGCATTTTGAATTATTAATTCTAGAAGTCTTTCTACAGGAAGCTGTTTACGATAATCATTCAAATATTCATCCACAGTAAGCGAGCTAAACTCTTCTAGCCTTTTAATATCTCTATTTATTGAACTCAGTTTTTTTAAAACTATTTCAGTGTTTATATTATTCATTTTATCTACTGGCTCAGTTCTATTTTTATAAGTTGATGTTGTTCTTGTCTAAACTTTTTCAATTCCGATTCATCTCTTAATGAAGTTAATCTGAAATATTCAAAACCTCCAGAATCTTTTTCAAAAAGTAGAATTCCATCACGAGCAACAAAATGTGAAATCAACCAAGAACAATGATTAAGTTCTACGATATCAATGTTGTCAGGATTTATATTCAAAGTTTCTCCAATCAACATCGGCAATTCAAATAATGCACCTGGATTATTGTTTGTACAATAATTTCGTTTATCTTCATCGTATAGAACGGCAAAATCCCAATCACTGTTGCCATGAGTGTTTCCAGTTGCTCTGGAACCAAATAAAACCAGCATTTTTAAATAAGGGATTTTTTCAGGAAGCTGTTGAGACAGTTCTCTAAGCTCTTTGATTGTTGGAGTGCAATTATTTTTACTCATTTTTATTAACTTAAAATCTTTGAATTTAATTTCATATCATAATTTAACAGGTTATTTTTTGAACGGGAAGTTCGTTTTTTTAGTTGTATTATTTATGTACAGATAACTCAATTACAATTCTTGCTAAATCTGGCTAGAGTATGTTTTAAAGCTATGTCCGTGACTTGTTATTAACATCATGGCATTCAAAATAAAGATTGACAAGACTTGTCCGGATAAAAGTGTCCGTATAAAATGAATTGCAGGATAATCCATAGCTTTAGCCTTAAAAATCCATGAATAAGATTTCAACTCATTTATAACCAACTAACCTGGGTGCGTAAACTAAACAAGCTTGTATATCTTCTGCTTCTAACCACGGATAACCTTCCAGTAAAGTTTCAAACGTATCACCAGCAGCCAACATTCCTAAAACGTGTTCAACTGCAAGACGGCGATCGCGAATTATGGGTTTACCTCCAAATATTTTGGGATTAACTGTGATTCTGTTTAAAAGTGTTTGCTCGTTCATGATTTGGATTCAAGATATTTAAGATTTTGTATTTTTAAGAAAGAGAAGGAAGCTTACTTCAAATTAAGTTGCTTTAGGTTTGTTGTTCTCTGAGGTACTCAACCAACCATTTGCTTAACCGCTTTCGGGGGTTTAGAATTCCTACGTCTGAACTTAATACCGCAAGCTACATATAAGGCTTCCTTCCCGGTTTTGGTGGAGTTACCCAGTTTTTTAGGGAAAACCCCACCAAAGCTATGAGTTTTGTTATTTTCTTAGCATCCGATACTCATATTGATTATGAGTAAGCTTTTGCTTCTGAATTTGGTACCCTTTTTTGCGAGCTTCAAACACTGTGTGTCCAAATCGCCAGCTAACGTTTGCGGCTAATTCGTCGCTTGGGTGCCATTTTTCATCCTTGAGGATTGCAATTAATCGTTCAAGATTAGTCAATTTAGCAAGCACTATTATTTATTACCTCCATTGTAAATTTTATTTAACGAATCCTAAAGCCCAAACGCTCAATACAACTGGACTTCAGCGATTTGTTTCTGACAATACAGAATGCGATAGCTCATGTCAATACTTTATAAAAGCTCAGAGTTATTCAACAATTTTATAAGCTTTGACTTATTCAACCCGATATGGCAATCTGATGTAGCAGGTTCTAATCCCTATTAGGGATTGAAACGAATAAGTCTGTGCTTATTACCGTAAGCTTTATACCTGCAACATCTGTCAAGATGTTTAAATTGACTAATCCCTATCAGGGATTGAAACCCCTAACAAATCCAAGTCTCATCCCCCTTACCCTTAAACGTATAAGCCAAAGTATCCAACAACAGCGCTGACTGACTAAAGGCTATAGAATAAGGTGCAGTTGCATCATTAATACTGTACTTATCGCAAATCGGATATATCTGGAAATGCATCGGTAAGCGCGATCGCATTCGCACTTCCGTAACTGAATGACGCAACACGTAACAAACCAAACCTTTTTTCTTCAGCTTTTTATTGATTTCACCAATCCAAGGGTTATCGGGTTGCCAAATTTCTACACCTTTGAGTACTTGAACTTTCCAAGCATCAGCGATGGGTTGCAAGTCTTCAGGATAGACAAATTTCCAATTCAGTCTTTCTTCTCGGTAGTTACGCAATTTCATAAATCCCAGACAGTAAGCGAATCTACCTTTGGGAATCGGTTGTTTAATGCGGGTAGCGGTTTCCTTCAAAGTACCCATAAATGCTTTTTCTGTTAGCATTTCAATATCCAAATTTGCCACAATTCCCGGTAAATCGTAGGTTTTAAATCTATCTGCTTCATTTACCTCTGTTAAATCATATATTCCACATTGCAAAGTACTATAACCCCGGAAACTTGAAGCATCCTCAGCAATTGGATTTCCTTTTTCACCGGAAATTTCTAACCATTTTCTTTCCCATCCTTTAATACATCCAGCTACCCGACTTAATTTAGTATCAAAAACTGATTCGCAAGTTTGACTAAATACTTTTACGCTATCTGCATATTGTTGTTGAATTGTTTTATGTTTCAGTTTCCAGGTAATCTGAATTGACTGTACCCCAGCCCAACGACGATAATAACCGCGAAAATCGTTGATTTGACGATATTTTTCAATAATTTTATTATGAAAGAAAGGACGTTCGTAAACACCGTTTGCTTGCAAGGGTGGTGAATCTCCTTGAAATAAACGTTCTACTAAAAAGTTAGGAATCAGCGTATAAGCTGTATAATTCTCAAACTTGATATCTTCACCATCTTTCTGATAACCATCATGTCTTCCCAATCTTCCCAAACGTTGAATAAAATTACCTGCATCGGCTGATTCAAAGATAAGTAAATTGATTTTAAAATCTACACCGACATCAATTGTGCTGGTTCCTAAAACTAAATCTGCTGCTAAGGAAAGCTCTTTTTGTGTTTTCCCTGATAAGCCTGTATTTTCGCCAACAGTTAAATTATACTCTTGAAATAATTCTTTGAAAAACGGTACTAGTCGCTTGACTGCTGCAATCGAGTTAAGAATAATTGCACCTTTACTACCTGGATAATTTTGAAAGTATTCTAAAATCAAATTGCTGTTCTCTTTTAACCAGGTTTCAGAAGCTTTAAAAGTTGGTTCTAAAGATATAAAATTTAAGGAAATTGGACGGGAAACTTGTCGCCATTTTTGATTTTCTAATTCAAGGGATTCTTCTAAAGTCTCTGGAAATCGATATTTATTTTCTTCAAGGGGATTAATAACCTTGCAGCGGAAACCCGCTTTTTGCAACTTCCCAATTAATTGCTCATCCGGTGTAGCTGAAAGAAACAGAAACTTCTTGCGACGGTTGGTAAACCGAATCAACAGCATCGTATTGATAACGCTAGCAATTTGAGGGGCTGCAAAAACGTGGAATTCATCTAATATAAATAAATCAAAATCTTTATCAATCCTTCCCCATAATTTATCGGGACTATCACCGGGAATCAAATAAGCACCACGATGTAGATAGTGAAAGATATCTGGATTTGTCAGTACAACTTCTGATTGATGGGTGCGGGTTGAAAGCGCAGTACTTTTTTTTAAACCTTCATTTTCTGCATAAATCTCTAAATCTGCACCACTTAACCTTGTAACGCGAGGTTTATTTTTCGGTTGAAATGTTTCAATGTATCCTTTTGTCTGGGTTTCTTGGTCTCGTGCGAGTTCATTGGTAGGATATAGTCCGATAGCATAACTCTCTCCCTGAAGCACTTGCAGATAAGCCGCTAAACTTTTACCGTCCCCCGTCATCGCTGTATTGATCACAACGTCTATTTCCGGATTGCGTAATGCTTTGAGTGTCTCTAGTTGATGCCATACAAGCGTCCATCCATCAGGTAAATTTACAGATGAAGGTATCTCATCAGCAGGACAAGAATATACAGATTTGAGTTGAATATTAAATTCGGACATATCACTAAACAGTGTCCGTAAGTTGTTGTCAATTCACATCATGGCATTCAAAATAGAGATTGACAAGGTATATCCGTATAAAAGTGTCCGTATAAAAAATGAGTAGAAAAGGTCAATCCATAACCTTATCGCTGCGAGAAAGCGACAAAGCCGAATTAGAAAACTTAGCCCTAGAATTTGGCTGTACTTGGGGCGATCGCCCTAACATCTCAAAACTAGTAGAATATATAGCGCGTCATCAGTTGATTATTGCTCCTAATAATGACTGGACGAACGAACGTATCAAGGCTTTAGAAACAGCCCGTAAGGCTTTGATCGATTTAGGTAAAACCGATGAAGCCAAACAAATAGCGCAGTTATTAAAATCTAGAAGCGAATTAACTCTTCCTTTCCGTGAAGAAATTGAAATCTTTCTCAACAATCCTTTACCAGTTTGGAGAAAACAGGTAGATAACTTCATTCACCGACAGCAACCATTTCGCTTGTCGTATCAAGATGCAGCAGAGCGTTTATGGAGTTACACCGTTTTACACGCTCAAGTTATACCAATAGAAAAGCGTCAGTATTTAATGTGTCGTGCGGAAGAATCGGAAGGTAATCAAGATGTGGAAGGATTACAGCATAATTGGACGTTGCGTTTAGATAGGATTCAAGAAGCTGCGGTGGTTTCAATCGATCAAGTTTGGGAAAAAGATTTAGAAAGAATAGCAGTAGAATTTCATTTATCTAGCGGTTTAGCTTTCGCTTACCAACGTAAAACTGAAGATATATTTGTTAGCGAATTAGAAGGCCAACCACCGAGAAAAAGAGTTGTAAGAAATATATCAGGTACATTTTGGTTTTTCCGAGAAATTACTAGATACAGCAAAGACTGCGAAATCATCTCCCCCCCAGAAGTGCGATCGCGCTTCCGAGAAAACCTCAAATCCCTTTGCCAAGCCTACGATTTAGAAATTAAAGACTGAATCTCTACTATCTAGCCCACGCAGGTGGGCTTTGTTTGTATAGCCCCAGACTTCCAGTCTGAGGGCATTATTTACCCCCGCAAAATCCGCGAAATCATCCCATTCGCTTGCGAACCATATCCACCACCAAACAAATTGAAGTGATTCAAAATATGATACAAATTATACAAAGTCTTGCGTTTCTCATACCCATCATTCAAAGGAAACACTTCGTCATAACCTTGATAAAAAGCCCCCGGAAAACCGCCGAAAACCTCCGTCATCGCAATATCAACTTCGCGATCGCCATAATAAGTTGCAGGGTCAAAAATTACGGGTTTTCCCAAATCGGTAAATCCAGCGTTTCCTCCCCACAAATCCCCGTGTACCAAGGAAGGCTGCACTTCATGTCCTGCTAATAACTCTGGAATAGCATTTAATAACTCTTCTCCTTGAGGAAAACTACCACCACGACGCTTTGCCAATTTAAACTGATATCCCAACCGATGTTTAGTAAAAAATTCTACCCAATTTTCCGTCCAAGTATTAATTTGCGGAGTCGAACCAATAGTATTATTTATATCCCAACCAAATTTATTACCGAATTTTTTATGCATCTGAGCTAACTTCCGTCCCATCTCTTCGGAGGATTTACTGTCACCTTTACCCATTTCTAACCACTCTAAAACGATGTAGCAGGAATTTTCCACAGTCCCGTGACAAATAGGTTTGGGAACGCAGATGGTATTAGTATCGTACATTTGCTGTAAACCCAAAGCTTCAGCTTCAAACATCGCTATTTGGGAAGCTTGATTTAACTTCACAAAATAAGACCGCGCACCATCAGTTAAAGAATAACCTTGATTAATGCACCCACCGGAAACACTTCGTCGCTGCTGAGTTTGGAATTTTTCGCCAGTTACTTGGCTAATTTGAGCGTCAATTTCAGTCCACATCGTTTAAAAAAGTTAGGAGTTAGGAGTTAGGAGTTAGGAGTGAGGAGTTAGGAGTTAGAATCCTAAAGTATTTTACAACTAAATAAAACACAATATTTGAATTAAAACTTTTATGGTACAAGCATCGCAAGCCCTATAGGATTTTACTTAATGAAGATGAAATCGCTATCCTATAAAATAAAATTAGAAATAAGTAATAAAGTTATAACTCCTAACTCCTCACTCCTAACTCCTCACTCCTCACTTCCAACTCCTAACTCCTCACTCCTAACTCTTAACTCCTAACTTTCTCCCGGTTTCATCACCACTACCCCATAAGCATCAGCAGATAAATATGTTTTTGCAGCTTGCATCAAAGTATCTGCATCTTGCGCTTGAATATGATAGGGAAAATCAAAAGCTGGTTCTAAATCACCCACTAATGTTTGATAGTAACCGTATAAATTAGCGCGATCGCTTGGTCTTTCGTTGGCAAAAATAAATTTATTGGCTACACGTTTGCGAACTCGGCTGATTTCTGATTGTTCTATTTGTGTTTGAATTTTACGAATATGTTCAACTATTGCTTCTTCTACAGCAGCTAAGTTTTCTACCTCACAATGAGCTGCAATGTAAAAAGTTCCCTGTAGCTGATTGGTCATATTGCTTACAGATATATAGTTAACCAGTTCGCGTTTCTCGCGTAAATCGTTCCATAATCTGGATGTGCGTCCGTGTCCTAAAATCGCTGAAAGCACGTCCAGCGCATAAGTTTGACTTAGCTGCATTAACCCAGGAACCCGCCACATCATAATTAATCTTGCTTGTTGGAGGCTTTCGTCAACGCATTCTTTACGAACAATTTCCGTAAACGCTGATTCTGGCTGTAAAGATGCAATATCTTGGGTTTCTATATTACCTATATCTCGCGTTTCCACATTTGCAAAGCTTTCAGCGATAATATCAATCAACTCTTCTTCAGGTAAATTACCTACAGCAACAGCAGTAATTGACTTTGGTTGATATTGCTGAGCGTGAAAAGAGCGCATTTGCTCTACTTTAAGTTGAGAAATTACCGCTTCAGGTCCTAATACCGGACGACGATATGGTAACTTTTCAAAAGCAGTTTCCATCGATCTGGCAAAATTACGACGTTGGGGATTATCTTCGCTCCGTCTAATTTCTTCCAGCACTACCAAACGTTCCCGTTCAAAAGCATCATCGGGAATGCGAGCATTCATTACGACATCAACTTGCAGAGGTGCTAGTTTTGCAAAATCTTGAGGAGCAGCAGTTACATAATAATGAGTGTAATCTTGACTGGTAGCGGCATTGGTAACGGCACCACGCTCTTCAATTCTACGTTCAAATTCTCCGCTTGCGAGTCGTTTAGTTCCTTTAAAAATCATATGCTCTAAAAAGTGAGCCATACCGTTAATCGCATCACTTTCAGCAGTAGAACCCACGTTAACCCATAAATTGAGGTTAACCGCTTCTACCGGCATTTGCTCTGCTACTATCGTCAAACCATTTGGTAAGTGTCGTAGCTTCGGGGCATTTAGACGAGGAAATTCTAGCAGAGTTGAGGACATTTGTAGTTATGAATCGAGCGTCTTACTTCTTTATCATAACTAGAACTTATTCAAATACTTTAAATAGGGAATAGAATGTGTCGGTCGTTTTTTTTAGCACAAAGCGGGCAGAATGCACGTATCATAAAATGATAAAACACTATAGTCATCTAATTTTATTTATTTGAAGAAACTTTTAATGGTAAAAACATTTTCAAAAACTCTAACCTTAGAAGAATTTCTCAAGCTTCCAGAAACAAAACCCGCCAGCGAATATATCAACGGTAAAATTATTCAAAAACCTATGCCAAAAACTCGCCACTCTAGACTTCAGGCAAAGTTTACTACCAAGATTAATAATGTTACTGAAGAGAAGCAGATAGCTTATGCATTTCCAGAGTTGCGATGTACTTTTGGCGGACGTTCGATTGTGCCTGATGTCGCAATTCTTAGCTGGAATCGGATTGAATTTGATGAAGAAGGAGAACCTGTAGATGATGTACTTGTTGCTCCAGATTGGACAATAGAAATTTTATCTCCACAACAAAGTTCTAATAAAGTTACGGGAAATATCCTTCACTGTTTGCGACATGGTTGTCAACTTGGATGGTTGGTTGACCCTGATGATAAATCTATCTTAATTTTTCTACCCAATCAACAACCAGAATTATTTCAAGGTAGCGATAAATTAACTGTCTTGGATAATATTGATATTGAGTTAACAGCAGAGGAAGTTTTTGGTTGGTTGAAGATGCGTGTAGAGACGTAGCAATGCTACGTCTCCAAAATCTCGCAGAATAACCCAAAATTGTGGTTTATCATACAACACCCCATTCTTATAATTATCCCCAACACCCACAACAACCCAAAAGCTATAAAATAATAAATATATTAAGAAATTTAAACTAAACATTAAACATCAATGTCAAAAGGGAAGGGGAAATCCCGTGTAGTCGTTATCGGCGCTGGAATTGGCGGACTTACCGCTGGCGCTTTATTAGCACGTAGAGGTTACAAAGTATTAATTTTAGACCAAGCGATTGTACCGGGAGGTTGTGCTTCCACTTTCAAACGCAAGGGCTTTACTTTTGATGTTGGTGCTACTCAAGTCGCGGGTTTGGAACCAGGAGGAATTCATCACCGTATTTTTTCTGAGTTAGAAATAGACCTACCCGAAGCTACACCTTGTGACCCTGCTTGTGCGGTATACTTACCTGGAGAAACTACTCCTATCAACGTTTGGCGCAATCCGCAGAAATGGCAAGAAGAGCGATCGCGACAGTTCCCCGGAAGCGAACCTTTTTGGAATTTACTTTCAACGTTATTCAAAGCAAGTTGGAAATTTCAAGCCCGCGACCCCGTACTACCGCCACGTAATTGGTGGGATTTACTACAGTTAACTACCGCCGTGCGTCCGGATACTTTAATTACTGTCCCCTATACTTTGTTTACTGTTGGAGATGCTCTACGTTTCACCGGACAAGGTAAAAATCAACGTTTAAGAACGTTTTTAGATTTGCAGTTAAAGCTATATTCCCAAGTAAATGCAGAAGAAACGGCGCTACTTTATGCGGCAACTGCATTGAGCGTATCTCAAGAACCGCAAGGATTGTACCACCTGGAAGGAAGTATGCAGGTATTGAGCGGTCGCCTAGTAGAATCCCTTAAAAGAGACGAGGGCAAGTTATTGATGCGTCATACAGTAGAACAGATTAAAGTAGAAAACAATCGAGTTAGCGCGGTAGTTATTCGCGATCGAAAAGGAGAATCTTGGACTGAATCAGCAGACCATGTAGTTGCGAATGTTACAGTTCAAAATTTAGTCCAGTTGCTCGGAGAAAAAGCTCCCAGGGGTTATAAAAAACGAGTTGAAAAGTTACCCCCGGCATCCGGTGCATTTGTCATTTATTTGGGTGTTGACCAAAGTGCGATTCCCCCCGAATGTCCGCCACACCTACAGTTTCTCTACGATGCCAAGGGTCTCATTGGCGAAAATAACTCGCTGTTTGTTTCTGTGAGTCGTCCCGGTGATGGTCGTGCTGCTGCGGGGAAAGCCACAATTATTGCTTCTTCTTTTGTTGATGCAGATAGATGGTTTGATGACGAAAATTACGAATATTTAAAGCAAGATTTTACACAACAAGCCATATCTCATCTTAGTAAGTTTTTCTACCTAAAACCAGAAACGATTATTCATGTAGAAGCAGCAACACCCCGGACTTTTGCTAACTTTACCGCTAGGGATAAAGGAATCGTCGGTGGAATCGGTCAAAGAATTCCGACTTTTGGCCCCTTTGGTTTTGCCAATCGTACACCAATCAAGAATTTGTGGTTGGTGGGTGATTCAACTCATCCCGGTGAAGGTACTGCGGGAGTCAGTTATTCAGCTTTGACAGTGGTGAGACAGATTGAGAGTTAGCAAAGTTGTATTACATTATGCCTAAAATATACACAAAAAAATAAGTATAATATTTAATTATACGTATATTTACTGGATAAACTTGTATGCAACAGCCTGCTTCAGATACTCAACAAAAACTCACTGATAAAATTGCCAAATGGAAAGCTGGGCTGGCTGATTTGGGAAGACGGAATCCTTTAATCAAGTTTAAGCAAGATAGTCCCCGAAGTTTGGAGATTTTGACAGATGAGCTAGATATTCTCTTCAAAAATCTCACAGAAGGGAAAAAGTCACTTAAATTTCAAATGCTTGATAGCGAATATCAAGATATTTCCTTATCAAAAACAATTAAAGCATTACCAGGGAAAAATAATTCTTTAGAATTAATCACTCGTCAAACAGGTAACGAGCAACTAAAACGGCTCAAAAAAATTCGTGGTGAAGCAAGACGTTCATTTGAGGAACGAGGAGTAAATAGTTTATTTCTGGTATTGGGAACTTTGACTTGGTATGACAAAGATAAACCAGAAGATACTTTACTCTCACCACTAATTTTAGTTCCTGTAGAACTAATTAAGGAGCCGAGAAAAGATGCATATAAATTATCTGTCTTGGATGAGGATATTGTTTTAAATCCTGCTTTGGGACAGAAGTTAAAACAAAACTTTGGGATTGATTTTCCAGAAGCAGAAACATTACAGGAATTAAATCACAGCGAAATTATCGATCAAGTCCGTGAAGCTTTGGTAGAACACAAGACATGGGAAATTAAAGAGAATGTATTTTTGTCATTATTCTCTTATGCTAAAGCTGCAATGGTTCGGGACATGGTTGAAAATGAAGCTCTGATATTTTCTCACCCAATTTTGCAAGCAATTAGTGGAGATTTGAATAATTATCAGTCTAATTATCAAGAACCCATCGCTGCATCAGCTTTAGATTTACAAGTTAAACCGGAACGAATCTTTCAAATTCTTGATGCTGATTCTAGCCAACAAGTTGTTATTGAAGCTGCAAAATCTGGCTCTAGTTTTGTTGTTCAAGGACCACCAGGAACGGGGAAAAGTCAAACTATTGTAAATATGATTGCCGAACTTATTGGTGATGGTAAATCTGTTTTATTAGTTGCTGAAAAAGAGACTGCACTCAGCGTTGTTTATAAACGTATGGCTGAATGTAGTTTAGAACATATATGTCTTAATCTACACCATAGCGGCACTACAGATAAACGAGAACTTGTAAATAATTTATCGAAAACAATTGATGATCTTTCACAAGTATCTGAAGCAGAAAATCATCATCTTTTCTTTGAAAGACTGGTTTCTACTCGTCAATCGCTAAATTCATATCTTACAAGTTTACATTCCAAACAAAAGCCTTTAGATAAATCACCTTTTGAGATTTTTGGCGAACTTTTAAGAAAAGAGCATCAAGGAGTTCCGAATATAAATGTTATATTTTCTAATTTCAGCCAGTGGAATCCGAATAGATTGCAAGAAGCAAAAGATTTATTGAACCAGTTAGCACAATTTTTACCTTTTTTTAAAGGAGATAAAACAACTATTTGGGCAAAAAGCTCTATTAATTCTTATTCTTACGAACTTGAATTGGAAATTCGAGAAAAAATTCAAGATTTGCTACAAGCTATTGATTCTATACAAGAAATTAGCGAACAACTTCAAGCAAAGCTGCGGATTCAGCCTTTATCTAATCCGGAATCTTTAGATACTTATTATCCAGCCTTTTCTCATATACTAAAAGCTCCACTTCATCTGCCAGAAAATTGTTTTGGGATAGATATATCTATTGCTCAAAATGCTTACAGTCAGTTAAAAGAAAATATTCAATATTTGGAAGATAATGAGCCACTTGTAAAACAAAAGTATGATTCTGAGTTATTTGGTTCTGAATTGCCTGCTTTGAATAATAGATTTCAGAGATATAGCAGCTTTTGGCTATTTCGCGTTTTTAATTATGAATATAAAAACGATTTTAAATATTTGAAAAAATTACATATTAAAAATAGTAATATATTATTCAATGAATTGAAGCGCGATTTAGCAATAGCTGTTCAAGTACAAGCAGTAAGAAACCAACTATATGAAAATAACTATCCTGCACATCAGATTTTCGGGTCTTTATTTAGCCCACAATTTTCTAATAAAACCGAGTTAAAGCCAATTAAAGATGCTTTAAAATGGTTAACTAAATTACATAAATACTCGTTTGATAATACTTCTATTGAAAATATTATAAATTTTCCTAACAAGAGGCGGGAATTTGAGGCATTAGTTCATAAATTTGAATTAACTCATAACAATATCAAGCAGGGTTTAGATTTTCTCTTATCTTACTTTAACGAAAGTAATATTACAGATTCTTATTTACCTATAAATAAAGTTACTTTCGTAGAATTAGAAAGTTTCCTCAATTTAGCTCAATCAGAACTATCTGACTTTCAAGGATGGTTAACATACAAAAAAACCTACGAAAAACTCAAAAATTTGAGAGCTACAAAACTTTTAGATGCTTTACGCGAACATAATTTAGAATCTAAGCTTTGGTTCCCAATTTTAGAAAAACGGATTTATCAAATATGTCTTGATGCTATCCTTGCTGAAAAACCTGAGCTAAAAAGTTTTAATGTTGAGGTACACGAAAGACAAATCAAAGAATTTGCTACACTCGACTATAGCCAATTTAATGCTGCTAAAGAACGTTTAAAACAGCATCACCTCCAACGCTGGGAAGAATGCGAAAAAACTTCAATTATTCAAGCTGAATTACCAAAGTTGAAAAAAGAAGTAACTAAAAAACGGCAACATTTAGCCATTCGTAAATTGCTCAACGATAAACAAAAGGGAATTCCAAATCTTGTCAAAGCTTTAAAACCTTGCTGGATGATGAGTCCGCTTTCCGTCAGTCAATATGTTAATGCTGATGTAGTTCATTTTGATGTTCTTATTTTTGATGAAGCATCTCAACTTCGCACAGAAGATGTTGTTCCTTCAATTATCCGTTCCGATCAAGTTATTATCATTGGCGATCGCAAGCAGCTACCTCCCACCTCATTCTTCTCAACCGGAGACAGCGAGCAAGATTCAGATGATGAAGATGATGCAAGTTATGAAAGCGTTTTAGATGAATGTTCAAATTTTATGTTTGGACGTACTTTAAAATGGCACTATCGCAGCCAAGATGAGCGTTTGATTGCTTTCTCCAACAAACATTTTTACGATTCTCAATTAGTAACTTTTCCTAACCCAGTTCAAAATCCAGATTTGGGAGTATGGTTTAAACACGTTCCCGATGGTATTTATGATCGCGGTGGACGCAGGGACAATCAACGGGAAGCAGAAGTAGTTGCTCAACTTACATTAGAACATTTTCAACAGTTTCCCGACCAATCACTTGGTATTATTGCTTTTAGTGAAGCTCAAGCTGATGCAATTGGGGAGCAAATAGAAATTTTGGGAAAAGAATATCCCGAATTAGAAATAAATTGCAGCGATAATTCACCTCAGTTTTTTATCAAAGCGCTGGAAAATGTTCAAGGTGATGAGCGAGATGCAATTATAATTAGCGTTGGTTATGCTCGCGATTCTCAAGGGAAGTTTTCTCTTAACTTTGGACCTCTAATTAAACAAGGTGGAGAAAGACGGTTAAATGTAGCCGTGACACGAGCAAAAAGAAAGCTTACTTTAGTATCTTCGATTGTGGCTGGTGATATAGATACCACACGCACCAAAAGTGAAGGTATAAGATTACTACGCGATTATTTAGAGTATGTTGCTAGCGGTGGCGAAAGACTTGAAGGTAATGTTTATACTGACAAGCTAAAATTTGATTCGCCCTTTGAAGAAGATGTTTATCATGCATTAGCAGATAAAGGCTATATTCTTCGTACACAAGTAGGATGCTCCGGTTATCGAATTGATTTAGGAGTAGTCAATAAAAATCGTCCGGGTGAGTTTTTGTTAGGAATTGAATGCGATGGTGCATCTTATCATAGTTCTCCTACCGCAAGGGATCGCGATCGTTTAAGACAACAAGTTCTAGAAAGATTAGGCTGGAAAATTCATCGAATTTGGTCAACAGATTGGTTTCGTAACAAACCCGCTCAAGTTCGTCTTTTGATAGAAAAGATTGAACAACTACAACAAATAAACAAGTAAGGGACTTACAAATTAAAAAATATCTAATGACGGAATTCATATTAGGTAGTGCGAGCATCTTGCTCGCTTGAGATACGGAGCCAGATGCTCGCACTATTGTTGATAAATTATTTTTTGGAAGTCCCTAAGTGACAGTTGCGGCTACTGCTATATATAAAAACTGCTTTACCCATGTTCCCTAAGCAAAAAACCCTCCATAAAAGAGGGCTTCATCTGTAATTTAAAGAAATGTTAGAACAAATATTCTCTAATCTTCTACGAATAAATAACTGGTAACTGATAACTGGTAACTGCTCACTGATTACAAAGTATTACCAGTTTCTGGTTGGGGTTCGGGAATTGTTGGCTCAATGAATTGTGGTTCTGGTTCGGGTGGATTCAAAAAATCACGCCAGGTACGGATTTGGTCTTGCGCTGCACCATAAGCTTGCGTACCCTGGGGAACCAATTTGGCTGTTTCAATCGCACGAATGATATCGGACTGACCTTGAGTGCGAGCTATATCTAATAATTGCTGACTCCACCGATCCATCGCAACTCTAGCATCGGAGCGTAAACCCGTACCTCTAGGTACTCGTCGCGCTAACCTAATTGCTTGTGATAAAGCATTTGGAGTTCCACCTAAAGCCACTTCTCGCGCTCTTCTCCAATTATCTCTGGCGGCAATTTCAGCTTGCCATTCATTTATATCATTTTGAGCTTGTCGCGATAGTACTCTTCCCGACCTAATTTGTTTTGCCGTATTAATTGCGTTATTTAAATCACCGCTATTTGCAAGCGATCGGGCTTGATCTAAATAAGGCTGGTCTTCTGCTTGCTGAACTTTGCCAGTCCAACTCACTATTTTTTTCTGTGCTTCTCGATACAAAGCTCGTCCGCGACCAATTCTATTTGCTTCGGCGATCGCTGCTTTTAAGGAGGAAGTGTCTCCAAATAATGCAAGCTCTTCAGCACGATCTAAAAACGGTCTATCTTCAATAGTTTGGACTTGAGAAGCCCAATCATTAATTTCTTTTCTGGCTTCTTGACCGCGAGGGTTGTTTGTGGGAATCAGTTTTGCTTCAGCGATCGCGGCTGATAAATTCCCAATTGTTCCTTGACTTGCAAGGGTTCGCGCTTTTTCCAAACGAGAAACATCTTGTATTTCCAATTGCCAACTAGCAATCAATTTCTGAGCTTTTTGATAAATTGGTCGATTTGAATCAATTTGCTGTGCGGAACTAATAGCAGCTTCTAAACCGGAAACTGTTCCAGTCCAAGCGTTTCGTTGCGCTTCAGCCAAAGAGATAAAATCTGTTGTTTCTGGTTCGATTCCAGAAATAGGGGGAATTCTTTGAGCAATATAAATAGCTTCGTCTGCATCCCTTTGCTCTAATTTCTTTTCGGCTAATTCCAGTATCTTTAATCCAAAATCTGGAATTGCTTCTTGAGCTTTCTGATAAACGTAGCTGCTTTTGCCAATCGATTGCGCTAGTTTAATCGCTCTAAGTATTTGATCTACATTTCTACTCTTAGCTAAACCTTCAGCTTGTGCTAATTTTTCGCCATCTTCTTTAGCTGAAACAATTAAGTTATTTAATTCTTCGTACTTAGTACTTGCCCAAAATCTATTATCCAAACGTAGCAATTTTGCCGACACCATGAAAGCTTGATTCCAACGCTGTTCGCGCATTTCACCTTCTGCTTCTTTGTAAATACCAGTAGCTTTTGACCAAATCAACTTCCAACTGTCAATTTGACCATCTACCAATTTAGATGCAGAAAGATCTTTGGGTAATTTACGAGCAATTTCAATCGCTTCCTCTAATTTACCTTCTTGGAAACTTTCATCGGCTAATTCCAATACTTTACGAGACCATTCTTCCACATAACGGTTAATTTCCGAATGCAATGGATGACTTGCTGGCAAATTCTTGACCAAATCAATTGCTTGCAGCAAATCTTTGACCGTTTCCTTAGAAGCTGCTAACTCCGCACAGTGTATTCGTACCGAAGCACTAGCCAAAGGCCAGAAAATTGAAGGACAGTTAGGGGCTGACGGCAACTTTAACAGAATTGCCATTGCCATAAATCCAATTGTACCGGGAATGAACGCTAATAAGAACGTCCACAAAACCCAACTCGTGAGCCAGCGCGGTAATTTTCTTGAATCACCCTTTGCCGGAATAGTTTTTTTTGAATGACTTTGCCAAGTCAATTTTTTTGAATTGCTTTTGTTTTTACTTGACACTGAATTAGCGTTAGAACCAGTAATCGGGACACCAGACTTACGACTAGCCGATTGTTCCGTTTTGAATAATCGAGTCATTTCATCTGACTGCGTTCTTCTCGCTGATGACCAGTCTTCTGGGGTATCCCGTTCTGCCATCTCTCACACCACACTTATATTAACAAGGGTTCGTCGATTCGAGGAAGCGAAATTGTTGCTATAGTAACCTTTTGACTTATAAAAAAGCTATCTCTACAGCCGGATATCTCCATAGATACCATTACTTCTGATTTTTATCCGTCTTTTTTTATACCTTCATTGCGATACAGAAGACTCTGCTTGCAAATCGGCAATTAGCTGGGCTAACTGATCGCTATTGGCAAGGTATACCTCACCGCAAAAATCACAAGTTGCTTCTGCACCATCATCTTTGGCAATCATATCTTCTAGTTCTGCTTCTCCCAAAATTTTTAACGCTCCTAACATTCTGTCAAAAGAACAACTACAATGAAACCGTAATATCTGGGTTTCTGGAAAAATATTAAGCCCCATGTCTCCCAAAAGGTCTTGAAAAATTTCTGTAAGATTTTTTCCTGATTGTAACAGAGGTGTAAATCCTTGAAGGGCTGCTACACGGGATTCTAAAATTTCTACCAAGGCTTCATCTCTTGCTGCTTTAGGTAAAATCTGTAATAACAAACCTCCTGCTGCTGTTACTCCTTGCGCTCCGACAAAAACGCCTAATACGACAGCTGAAGGTGTTTGCTCTGAAGTTACTAAATAATGAGCTACATCTTCTCCCACTTCACCAGAAATTAGTTCTACAGTACTCGAATAAGGGTAGCCGTAACCAATATCGCGGACTACATATAAAAACCCATTTCCAACTGCACCCCCAACGTCTAATTTGCCTTGAGCATTAGGAGGCAATTCTACCTTTGGATTTCCTACATAACCGCGTACAGTTCCATCTAACCCTGCATCTACTAATATACCACCCAAGGGTCCGTCACCTTTAATTCGGATATTGACCCTTGAGTCTACACGCTTCATGCTAGAAGCCATCAATAAACCTGCCGTCATAGTCCGACCCAATGCCGCTGTTGCTACATACGAAAGTTTGTGACGTTCTCGTGCAACTGCGGTTAATTTTGTCGTAATAGCACCTACCGCACGAATTCCACCGTCCGCTGCTGTGGCGCGAATTAATTGATCCGCCATTGGCTAACCTTACATTTCTTAAAATACAAACTTTATCTATTGTAAGATGTTTGTTTTGAGAGATTTCAAGATTATTAAAACGCTTATTAGGCAAAAAATATAAAACTGCCTCAACAATGGAATTTATTTCTCTACTTCCTACTCCTTCAATTAAATAATCTAACGGTACAGCAGTAGTACAACTCGACGTAATTTTTTTTAATCAGGAAACATTAACCGAATTTTCGCCATACTATAAATTATCAACTCAAATAATTTGGTAAAAAATGTTCGGTAGTTTTCAAAAAAGTCAGCTGCGGATAGAAATCGATGCATCACAACAGGCAATTACTGAAAGCCTTTTGCATCCAAAGCAACTAGGAAAATGGTTGTCTACTGGTAGGTTTCCTTCAGGAATGCCAGAAGAATTGTATTCTGGATTCGAGTTCACCACTCGTGTCGGACCCGTATCAATTCATCACCAAGTAGATGTCGCAACTCCAAATAGCTTACGTTTACTTTTAAGTCAAGGAATTGACGGCTTTCATGAGTGGTATTGGGGAGAAGGTTGGGTACAGTCTCGTTTGGAAGGGATATCTCTTCTACCGCTTTCTTTAGGACAAAGCGTAAATTTATTTAGCTTACGTCAATATTTAAAATCAAAAGGAAATTAACAATTAACTATTCCCTATTCCCCATTCCCTGCTCCCAGTTCCCTCTCCTAAATAGATAATTTGTTTTGTATGACTACTTAATTGCTCAACCGCATCCTCCGAGCGATCAAGCTTGATTTTTTTTCGCTTCTTCTGCGACCGCTTCAACTTCATCATTCGCTAAACTTTCTAAAACAGGTTTAGCTTCTGGAGTATTTAAGCGATTCAAAGCTTGAGCAACTCGGTAGCGAATTTGCCAATCTGAATTAGCAGCATAAGGGGCTAAAACCGATACTGCTTGGGTGTTTCCCAATTCTCCCATAGAACTAATTGCAGCGGTTTTTACTAAGTCATTTTCTTCTGAAAGCGCTTGCTTGAGCATTTCAAAACCTCGTGGTTCTCCTAACTCACCCAAAGCTGCAATCACGCTTAATTTGACAATCCACTCACCTGTAGATTGATAAAGTTGTTCCAATTCGTCGAAAGCGGCTACTAACTTTAGACCTCCCAAACAGTCTGCTGCTGCTGCTTGTACGTCTGCTTCCGGGTCTTGAAGCAACCCGCGCAATATACTGAGGGATTTATCCAAGTCTTGTCCTCCCAAAGTATCGAATTGACTTGTAGCAGAGTATCGCACGCGAGCATTTTTATCTTTGATCGCACTTTGAACTAGCTCAAAGCCAATTGCTGGATCTAATTGACGAATTTCATTCACTCCACGCAAGCGATCGCCCAAATCTTCACTTGCTAGCTTTTGTTTTACGGTATCGGGAGTAATAGTCATAAAAAAATCTCTGTTATTAAAGTGCTGGCTATTAATTGTTAGCTTTACTATGCTTGAGATTTCGCCATTTCACGAATAATGTCGTTTAATGCCAGAATGCCAACTAATTGCCCGGAATCATCAAGAACAGGCAACTGATGAATTTTGCGATCGCGCATTATTTTTGCAGCTTCTCTTAAGGGTTTGTCGGATGAAATAGTAATCGGTTTTTTACTCATTACTTCTCCAACTATTTGCCCTAAAGCTTTATGTAACTCGCGTTCGTATTCCACAGGATTTTTTAAATAAATCACGCTATCGAGAATCATAATGTATGCCGGTGGAGTAATACCAGCTTGCTGCCACATCAAATCTGTTTCCGAAATAATGCCGATTAATTCACCCGCGTCATCTACAACAGGTAAGCCACTAATACGTTTTTCTGCCAGAATTTTAATTGCTTCCCGCAAAGGAGTTTCTGCCTTTACTGTTATTGGGTCGCGTGTCATTATTTCAGCAACGGTTTTTAACATTTATTTATTTTTTTATATACACTGCAATCATTGTAAGAAATTGCGGGTCTGAAGCTCAAAGGGTTAATACATCGTTACTTAATTACTCAAACTCAGTTTCGCAAAACTGTTTCAATAAATCTATACAGTTGGCGATCGCCCCTAAATGTGCGATTTCATATCCGTGAGTGTTTTGGGTGGGAAAGCTTAAACACGCACCACGAGGAACATGACCGAATTTCATCGCAATTGAAGCGTCGCTACCAAATTGGCTTAATGTTGCTAGTTGTACTGTCATATCTAGTTGTTTCGCGCAATCACGTAACTGTCCGTTAAGGTTTTCATCGTAAATCCCGTAGCTATCTTGATACAGTATTACCGGATTTTTACCGTCTTCTATAGGGTATTCAGAAGAAAGCGGACAAATTTCTAAAGCTATCAATGCATCTAAACGCTGATTTTGAGAGAAATAAAGCGCTCCTATTGCTCCTACTTCTTCTTTCGCGGAAGCAACTAAATATACATCGACTGCTGGCTGTTTTATAGTTTCTGCTAAAGCTAATAATATAGCGACCGAAGCTTTGTTATCTAATGTGTAGCTACCAATGTGATCTTTTAATCGAATCGGGTGCTTGCGATGTTTACTGATAACCATTCTGGTTCCCGGACGAATTCCAGCGTTTTCTAACTCTAAGGTGCTGCATTTCGTTTCAATCCAAGCATCTTCCCATTTTACAGCGACATCTTGCTGAAAGATTTTTTGCGGCGATTCGTGAGATACGTGACGAGAACCGAAGCTGAGAACACCGCTAATAGTTTGATTATCTCCGAGTAAATCGACTACACCTTCACCGTAAACCCACGGAAAAGCACCTCCCAACTTTCTGACTTCTACTTTACCTGCTTCACCAATAGTCTTGACAATTGCGCCAATTTCATCTTTATGAGCGGTAATTGCGATCGGGTACTCGGAACTTTTTCCCGGAATTTTGGCAATGATATTATCGGCTCTATCTTGCCATACTTCTACACCTAAAGCGGTAAATCGTTGCATCAAGTATTGGTTAATTTCAGTTTCTGCGCCACTCGGAGAATGATGCATGACTAATTCCGCGATTATTTCAAATAGCTGCTCGTAATCCGACATTATTAGTTTGTGATCGGTAGGTTGGGTTAGATACGAAAACTAAATTTAACTTGTAACGATAATATACAATATCGTGTCGTAACCCAACATTATGATTAAGGACTGATACAAAATGCCGATAGTCAAATGTTAGGTTACGGCGCTTCAACTAAATATTTGTGAAAAACCATACTTATAAATGCGCCTAACCCAACCTACCTTCTACCATCTACAATCGGTTAGATATTAATCAAAAACTTTATTTAGCGTAATAATTTTCTGCGTTTGCGCTTTAATATTCCTGCCGTACCTATTGCACTAACTGCTAACGTACTTAACAAGGTAGAGGGTTCGGGGACAGTTTTATGTTTAATTGCACTCAACGCTGCATCCGCTAGTAAACGATGACTTTTTGAACTCGGATGGAAAGCATCAAAGAATATAAATTCGTTGGGATTTATAGATTCAGAGAAAACAATTCCTTTGGGGTTCTGGCAGTCATCTATAATGTCACCTATAAACCCTACCACACAAGAACTAGCTGAATTTTGCGTAAAACCAAACTCTTGTGGATTGGCTATTACTCGATTAAATAAAGAATTAACGTCAATGGGAATAATATTGACATCTGTATTTGCGGCAAAACCATCTAAAGCTTGCTCTAATAATGCATTATGACTTTGGGTAAGTTGAGTTAATTGAGCAGAAGTGTTTGTCGCGATCGCAAATGGAATTTGACCTAAATCTGTTAAGTTAAATACGGCAATATTTTTAGCACCTGCTTGACTTAATAACTCAATTGAATTTGATAGATTATTGACTACTTGAGTAGGGTCTGTAATCCCACCAAACAAATAATCATTACCACCTCCCCACACGGTATAAAGTGCATTTGGATCTGCTTGTTGATTATTTGCCTGTAAATTTTGAGTAAATGAACTAACTTGTCCTAAAACTCCCGGTAAACCTAAATCGGGAGCCAAAGCATTATCCAAACCAGAAGAAGAACCACTTATAGCGAAGTTAACACCTTGTGTAGGAATAGTTGCTTGTGGTGGTATAAATGTAGTTGGTGTTAATCCTATCTCGTCTCCAACAAAATCTACCCATATATTTCCATTAGAAAAACGTCCTGGAGCGTAAGGAGGGCTGGGAGGAGTCGCTGTTGCGGGACTTACCAAACCTCCTGTAGCGTTAAATAAATTACCTGTATCTGAGAGACTATCGCCAAATACGTAGAATTGGCTGAAGTTTCCAGCCATTGCTTTAGGCGACAGCATAAACGAAAATAGAACGCATCCTGCTGCTGCAAATGCTCTTTTCATATTATTTTTATTTTTTTATCAGGTAAACAATCAAAATTGCCACTCCTTAAAACAGAAGTAAAAGGGAAGATAGACAGTTTTGATCTAACTTGCTTCCTGAGTGTACTATTTGATCTATAAATTAAGTATATTCCTCATAAGATAAATAAATTAATTTATAGTATCTTTACAACTTGTTATTAAACGGAGAGGGGGGGATTCGAACCCCCGATACCTGTGAGGGTATAACGCATTTCGAGTGCGCCGCATTCAACCGCTCTGCCACCTCTCCATAAGGCATATTTTGCCTATCCTGATAAAATATCATATGTTGATTGAATTTATCAACACATAAACTAGAGTCAAAGAAAATATTATAGTAAGGAAGTCATATTTTCGGCATTCTGAACGTAAGTTTCAAATAGTCGTTGAGGTGTCCATTGAATAGCACCATCGCGTCCTGTGAAGAATAACTGGGTTTTACTTTGATTGAGTATCGATACATCCTTAGCTTCAAGATCTGGATTTGGTGCGATCGCAACTTCTGGCTGTAGAGCAATAACTAGTTCTTTTAAGGATTTGGTCGGACACCACAGGACTTGCGGACGGGGTAAGCTTTGGGTTTCTATTAGCTGACGTAGCTCGTTTGGTTCGGTATTTCCGACAAACAACCAAGAGCGATCAAGAATTTGCATTTGGATGATGGGCAATTTATTATTAATCATTTTTATAATTGCCGAACCAGTATTCACCGTTTGACCTAAAGATAAAACTTGATATATTCCTTTGTCCTGCTGTACTTTCGCCTGAATAGCTTTTTGAGTCAAAACAGTATTTGGACTGGGATAGTCATAAAAAACCTTTATGGGTAAACGGTCTATTATTTCTAACCAACCGCTGCTACCATCGTTTTGAAAATCCACCGCGATTGCCCAGTTAATTAGATTTACACCTTGCTGCTGTAAGAAGGGTACTACAGTAAAGCGTCCTACATCTTCTTCTGCGCTATTAATTACCGTTATTTTGCCTCGGTCTTGAATGACTAAAACTGGTTCTCTCTCCGCAGCTAATAAGGTGATACGAAACAAATTATTCGCCGAATGCCAAGCAGGAATAAATACCAAACCAATAGAAATTAAAGCTGCTACAAACCAGCGTCTTTGCCACCAGCGTATCTGCCAAGTTAAGAAAATTAGTCCGTAAATAGTTAGGACTTGCCAAATTGCGATCGTACCAAGTGCAACTGAATTTCCTGGCAAGTTGCGGAAAAATTCTACTATTTTGATTAATAAATCGGTTGGGTAATGTAAGACGCTTGCCGAAACGCTTCCTGCAAAAGGGAAAATTAGTGCAGCGACAGCACTGATAATGCCACCAATACTAATCACAGATATTAAAGGTGTGCTGATAATATTCAGTAATATTCCATAAGCTGGTACAACTCCAAAGACATAAAGCTGTAAAGGTAAAGTCCAAATGGTAGCAGATATGGGAACTGCAATTAAAGATGCAATGGTTGGTGGTAGCCATCCCAAATATTTTGTTATCGATGGTACTGTCGTAATTAAGCCCAAAGTTGCTAAAAAACTTAGTTGAAACCCCAAGTCCCAAATCCAAAGCGGATTAATTAGTAATAATAGAGCTGCTGCTACTATCAATGAACCTAACTGTTTAACCTTTCGTTTCAACCCAATACCAATTAAAGCTGCAAATCCCATAATTACAGCTCTCAAAACCGAAGGTTGAAAACCAGTCAGGCTTAAGAATATAATTAACGCTAAGCAGCCACAAATAAATTGAGTTTTTCGGGTAAAACGTCTGGTTAAACTTAAAACTAAACCTAAGATTAACGAAGTATGAAATCCAGAAGCGGCTATAGAATGAGCTAATCCTGTTTGGACAAATAAGTCACGAGTCGAATATGGTAAATCAACCGCTTTGCTTCCTAAAACCATAGCACTAACAAGCGGACCTTCTGGAACACCCAACCAACGAACTTGCGAACTGATTATTCGCTGTCGCAACTTCCACCATCCCCATTGGTGTTCTTTGTCAAAATATTTTAATTGTCTTCCACTTAAGCCTGCGAAAGCACCTTGCTTTTGTAGATACTTTTCAAAATCAAAAGCACCGGGATTGAATGCTGAGTTAGGTTTATACAAGACTCCAGTTACTTCGATTTGTTGATTTGGGTATAAGCCAGTAGATTTTAGTAACGGTACTGTTACGTATAACCTGCCTGAAACTTCTTTACTAGTTTTTTGTTCTTCTCGTTGATTCGTAACTTCGGAAAGTTGAGTTGCTTGCAGCCAAAATTGTCCGCTTCCAGAACGAGTTAAGCGCGGTATACTTGCTACATCCCCTCGAACAATTACAAGTTGTTCTTGATTTTTACTATTGCCAACAGGAACAAAATGACTAATGTCTTTAGCTTCGGGTTGGGGAAGACGCAGTTGAAAATATACCGTTGCTAAAAATCCTAATAAACCAGCAATTAAGAATATTCTGGGATGAGGACTAGCTTTTAAGGTATGTGCTGCTTTGTTTGCTTCTTGAGATTTGGTTTTTTGTAACGCAAATTTTTTAGAAACAATACGTCGTCTTTGAAAGATAATTGCTGCAATTATACTTACACACAGTATTAATATTCCACCCCAAGGAGTTGTACTTAAAAGTAACCCTAAAATATAGCCAAGACAGATAATTACACCAGAAGCTTGAATCATTCGGTTTTTTTTAAAACTAATCAATAAAAAATTTTATCCCTTCCTCAACAACGAAGGGTAGAAAATTAAGAAAATAGCAGTAATTGGTTGATCAATTAAATAGATATGCCCAATCTAAAACCAAATACAGCGTGTAAAAGCATTACACAAAGCGCAGTACTGCCTAAGTAAGCATGAAGCGCTCGTAAACCTGAGCGATTACCACCAAATTTTGTTAAGGAAATTGTGGCATTAATTGCTAACAGTATCAATACAATTGAACCAGTCCAAAAATGAGAGCTTTCCAAAATTGGTTTATGCTGCATCACTAAGGATAAAACTCCCCCAAGGGAACCCAGCATCATAAATAAAAACATCCACGGTGCCAGTTTACGATGACTGTTACGACTGTGAACGGCAACTTCTTTATCTTCAGTAAGTCGCGATCGCCAACCTGTAACTCCTACAAAGGTAGCCATTACAAAGATTACAATTGCCATCATTGCCGGATGTCCCCAATGTACTATCGGTTCGGGAACACCCAAAGAACGAAACCAAGCTGCAATAGGTTCTAGTATTTCAGTCAGATTAGGCATTTTTTATAAATCCGCGTCGCAATATAAAAATTATTGCAGAGGATTTAGCCATTTATATCATGTAGCTACTTTCTTCAATAATGGAAAACCTAGCTTTTCTCGCTGCTCTACATAAAGCTGTGCTATTTTCCTTGCCAAACTTCTAATTCGACCAATGTAGCGAGTCCTTTCCGTGACAGCAATTACACCTCTTGCATCCAACAAATTAAAAGTATGAGAACACTTCATAATGTAGTCCAAGCTAGGTAAAACCAAACCTTTATCCGTTAATTGCTTGGCTTCTTCCTCATACATATTAAATAGAGTTAGCAGCATCTGAGGATTTGAAGCTTCAAAATTATAGGTACACTGCTCAATTTCCCCTTGGAGGTGAACATCTCCATATTTAATGGTGTCCGTCCAATTAATCTTGGTAATTGCTTCTACTTCTTGGAGGTACATGACTAATCGCTCAAGTCCATAAGTCATTTCAATCGATACTGGACGACAATCAATTCCCCCACACTGCTGGAAATAGGTAAATTGAGTAACCTCCATCCCATCCAGCCAAACTTCCCAACCAGTTCCCCACGCACCAACAGTCGCATCTTCCCAGTTATCTTCTACAAACCTAATATCGTGTTCTTCTGGACGAATCCCCAAAGCCTTCAACGAATCCAAATAAATTTCTTGGATATTATTTGGTGAAGGTTTTATCAAAACTTGGTACTGATAATAGTATTGAAAACGATTTGGATTTTCTCCATAGCGCCCGTCTGTAGGACGACGACAAGGCTCTACATATGCCACAGACCACGGTTCTGGTCCTAAAGCCCTCAAAAAAGTGTGCGGATTTTTAGTCCCCGCTCCCTTTTCAATATCGTAAGGCTGAGCAATCAAACAACCTTGATTGCCCCAGAATTCATGTAATACCGCGATCGCAGATTGAAAATTCATAGTTATTCTCCGTTAAGCCAACAATGCATAAACTATTGTTGCTCAAACTTGAAGCGTCAAGAACACTTTTTCGGCTCTTCTACTTAAAACTGCGCCAAGCTTCCTATTTTGAATTGAGTTTGAAAGTTTATTCCAAGTCCTTCGAGGTGAAATCCCACTCAGAAGTACCATCAAGGAAAATTTTTTTTAGCGCAAAACCCTTGAAGAGTAAGGCATTGAGCGATGAAGCCAAAAATAATTCAAAAAAACTTTGAAAAAAGAGTTGACACAAAGATATTCTCTGGGTACTATGT